>JADGRK010000199.1 GCA_017880985.1 Rhodoferax sp.
AGCCCTTGGCCGAGCGGACAAAGCAGCAAGGTTTGCGGGATCGCCGCGTACCTTGCCTGATGCTTGAGCATAACGGATTTGGAGGCCAATGCCTCAAGTTTTCTGTCAATGTTGGGGTGTCAAACAGATACCAGGCGCACAGTCCGGAAGTGGCTACGCACCGACGCCGCTCCGGCCAGCAATCGAGAGCTGGAGCGGGTGAAGGGGATCGAACCCTCGTATGCAGCTTGGGAAGCTGCCGTTCTACCATTGAACTACACCCGCATGGTGACTAATTGAGGACAAATCAAGTGGCTTCATGTTGCCATTTGCCCTGTGAGGGTGTGAATTTTACTTGATCAGCCTGGGTGTGTCAGCTCGCCAACGCGGAACTGACTTGGTCGATACGCGTCATCACCTCGGGCGTCAATTTGGGCAATACGGCGAGCGCGCCGAGGTTTTCCTGCAACTGTGAAATTTTGGACGCGCCGGTGATCACGCTGCTCACCCTTGGATTGTGTGCGGCCCAGGCAATCGCCAATTGGGAAAGGCTGCAGCCCAACTCTATCGCGATGACTTCCAGTTGTGCCACGGCAGAATTCCTGGCGACATCGGTCAGTCCCTTGACAAGAAACCCCATGCCGGGCACGGCAGCGCGGCTGTCCTCGGGCACGCCGTTGCGGTATTTGCCGGTGAGCAGACCGCTGGCCAACGGGCTCCAGGTGGTCAGGCCCAAGCCAATGTCCTCGTAGAGTCGCGCGTATTCCTGCTCCACCCGCTTGCGGTGAAACAGGTTGTACTGCGGCTGCTCCATCACCGGCTTGTGCAGGTGGTGCCTGTCGGCGATATCCCAGGCGGCGCGAATCTCATCGGCCGACCATTCGCTGGTGCCCCAATAGAGCGCCTTGCCACGATTAATCATGTCACTCATGGCCCAGACCGTTTCTTCGATCGGGGTGTGCGGGTCGCTGCGGTGGCAATACACCAGATCAATGAAATCCAGGCCCATGCGTTTGAGCGAGCCATCGATCGCCTGCGTCAGGTATTTGCGGTTGAGCGTGTCTTTGCGGTTGACCGATTGGCCCTCGCGCGACAGGCCCCAAAAAAATTTGGTGGACACAATGTAGTTCAGGCGTGGCCATTTCAAAGCCTTGATCGCTTCGCCCATCACGACCTCGCTCTGGCCAACCGCATAGGCTTCGGCGTTGTCAAAGAAATTGACACCGGCATCCATCGCGACCGCCAGCATTTCACGCGCCGCCGCCACGTCCACCTGGTTGTGGTAAGTCACCCACGAGCCCAGCGAGAGTTCGCTGACTTGGAGGCCGCTATGGCCAAGACGTCGATACTGCATAAGGGCACCTCTATAAATTTGTCATTGTGATTGCCGCGTCGCTGCGCTCCTCGCAATGACGAAGAGAGAAGCGGCCTCCCGGTGGCGAGGGCTTTTCGTCATTGCGAGCGTAGCGCGGCAATCCACTAAACACGCTGACCGCCATCGATGGCGATCTCGGCACCAGTGATGTACGACGATTTTTGACTGCACAGAAATTCGATCAGGTCAGCCACCTCGGAGACCTCGCCCAGTCGTCGCATCGGGATGTCGTTTTCGACAATTTTTGTCGTCCCGGGCGAAAGGATCGAGGTGTTGATTTCGCCCGGCGCAATGGCGTTGACGCGCACCCCCATCGGCGCCATGTCGGCCGCCATCTCGCGCGTCAGCGCCGCCAGCGCTGCTTTCGATGTGGCGTAGGCGGCACCGGCAAAAGGGTGGACGCGATAGGCGGCAATCGAACACAGGTTGACGACGGCACCCCGGGCATTGGAGAGCTCCTGCGCAAAGCCACGGGTCAGGATCAAGGGCGCGTAAAAGTTGGCGTTGTACATCTCTTGCCAGACCTTCAGGTCGGTGGTGAGCGAGTTGACGCGCTCGCCGCCGATCCCCTTGGGTGAGATGCCCGCATTGTTCACCAGTGCATGCAGTTTGGAGCCTCCCAGCAGGGCCGCAGCGCAGCGACGGTCTTGGTGATTTCGTCCAGGTTCGACAAATCAAGTTGCACATGGGTGTTGAGCTCCGCGTTCCACGGGCATTGCTGCGGCAGCGCGCCACGCGACACCGTGATGACACGCCAGCCCAAATTGCGAAAGCGCTGAGCGACCGCATGACCAATGCCGCGACTGGCACCGGTGACGATCGCCGTTTTTTGTTCTGTCATGTTGGGTCAAGTGCGTTGTGCTGCTCTGCGCGTGCGACGCTGAAGCATCTGCATCAGCAGGAACAAGGTGGTCGAAAAAACAATCATGATGGTCGCCACGACAGTCAGCGCCGGGGTCATGCTATCGCGCAAGCTGGAGAACATTTCGAGTGGCAAGGTGCGCTGATCGGGCCCGGCAATCAGCAAGGCGATCACCACATCGTCAAAAGAAGCGGCGAAAGCGAACAAGGCGCCCGAGGCCATGGCGGGCAGGATGCCGGGCAAGGTGACCCGCATGAAAGCAATCCGCGGCGTGGCGCCGCAGGCAGCAGCCGCGCGCACCAGATTGGGGTCCAGCAACTCGAGCGCGGTAAGCACCGGCACCACCACAAACGGCACGGCAATGACGGTGTGCGCGATGATCAAGCCGCTGTAGCTGCTGGTGAGTGCCAGCGGTGCCAGGAAAAAATAGGAGGCCACGGCAATCAGGATCACCGGCACGATCATGGGCGACAGCGCCATCATTTTGAGCACCTCACTCCACCACACCTTTTGCCGCATCAGACCCAGGGAGGCCAGTGTGCCAAGCAGCACCGAAATGGCGGTCGCAAAAGCACCCACGTAGAGCGAATTACCCAGGGCGGCGAGCCATTTGCCACCGCCCAGCACCTCCCGGTACCAGCGCAGCGACAGGCCCGGCAAGGGGTAGGTCAGAAAGGAGCCACTGGAGAAAGACAGCGGAATGATGGCGGCGATGGGCGCCAGCAGAAACACCAGAACGCAGGCGCACAGCAGCCAGTAAAGGGGCTTCCACGGGAATTTGAAGGTCTTCATGGTGTCGCCGCCGCGCCGGGCCGCCCCAAGCAAGGCACGGCCCCCTCGGGGGGCAGCGCAGTACACGAAGTGACAAGCGTGGGGGTCATTGATCTAACCCATCGACATCGCGCGACCACCCGAGAGCTTGTGCGCCAGCGCATACAAGAGCATGGTGGTGGCCAGCATCATCAGGCCCAGGGCTGAAGCCAGGCCCCAGTTGCCGGTGTCGGTGGTGTAGGTAGCGACAAAATAGGACAGCATCTGGTCCGAACCACCACCTACCAGCGCTGGTGTGATGTAGTAGCCCATCGCCAGGATGAACACCATCAGGGAGCCGGCCACAATCGCCGGCGCAGCCATCGGCAGATAGACCCTGAAAAAGGCCGTCAGCGGCGGCGCGCCGAGACTGGTCGCTGCCCGCATGTAGTGCGGCGGAATGCCCTTGAGCACGCTATAAAGCGGCAGGATCATGAACGGAAGCAGCACATGCGTCATCGCAATCAGCACGCCGGTGCGGTTGTAAATTAGGGTCAGGGGCTCGGCAATCAGGCCCAGGTGCATGAGCAGGCTGTTGACCATGCCTTCACGTTGCAGCACCACCACCCAGGCCGCAGTGCGCACCAGCAGCGAAGTCCAGAACGGCAGCAGCACCAGAATCATCAGCCAGTCAGCGGTTTTTTCGCTTACCTGGGTCAACAGCATGGCCACCGGAAAACCCAGCAGCAGGCACAGCAAGGTGACACTGGCGCTGATGCCCAGCGTGCGCATCAGGACGTCGAGATAAATCCGATTGGCCTGCGACACGCGTTCGATTTCGCCTTTTGCGTTGCGCGCCAGATCGAAGGCCGCCAGCAGGTAGTAGCCCGAAACCGGGCCGTGCGCGCGCTGCACGGCGGCAAAAAAATCACGACCCGTTAGTGCCGGATCGATGGTATTAAAAAACGCCGAGTCAAACACTGTGCCGGCCGGGGCTGCTTCGATCTCGCGCGCGGCGCGCATGAGCGTGCTTCGCACGCCATTGACTTCGTAATTCAGACGCCGCGCGGCATCGGCCAGCGTACTGGCCTCGCGCGCCTCGCGCAGATCCTGCGCCATGCTGGTAAACACCATGGGCGGCACAGCCTGACCGGACTGCCAGGTTTGCAGCACGGTCAGGGTTCTGGGCAGCGCGCGCGGCACTTCGGCCTCGCGCACCGCCAGTGACAGCAGCCACACCAGGGGTGCCACAAAAAACACCAGCAGGAACCCGGTCAAGGGCAACAGCAGGGCACTTCGTTGGCGCGTCAGCATGGCAATGTCACTGCGTCGGGTTTACTTGGTGCCGGCCCACTTGGTCCAGCGCTCTGCCAGTTTGTCGCCGTTGTCGATCCAGAACTTCACATCCTCGGCAAAGGCCTGTTTGTGAATCTCCGGATTGGTTGGCAAGTCAGCCATCAGGGACTTGTCGATCAGCGGCGTGGCGGCCACCGCAGTCACACCGTAACGCACGTATTTGGGCAGCTTGGCCTGATTTTCCGGACGGCCCATGAATTCGATCAGCTTCTCGGCATTGGCTTTTTGCGGCGTGCCTTTCATAATGACCCAGCTGTCCATGGTCCAGGGCGTGTCTTTCCAGACCATCTTGAAGTTTTTCTTGTCCTTCTCGTTGGCAGCGGTAATGCGCCCGTTGTAGGCAGTGGTCATGACCACGTCGCCCGCCGCGAGCATTTGCGGGGGTTGCGCGCCGCTCTTCCAGAACACCAGGTCGCCCTTGATGCTATCGAGCTTCTTGAAAGCGCGTTCGATGCCCTCCGGCGTGCGCAGCACTTTGTAGACATCTTTGGAGGAGACGCCGTCGCCAATCAGCGCCACTTCGAGGTTCCATTTGGCGCCGTTGCGAATGGAGCGCTTGCCAGGGAATTTTTTGGTATCGAAGAAATCAGGCCAGCCATTGGGAGCGGTCTTGATCTTGTCGCCGTCATAGGCCAGCACCAGGTTGTAGATGATGGCGCCGACGCCGCAAGAGTGCACCGTGCCAGGCAGGTAACGCGCGGCACCGCCAATTTTGGTGACATCGAGCTTTTCATAGAGACCTTCGTCGCAGCCGATCTCCAACTCATCGTGCTCCACCTGAACCACGTCCCAGGTGTTGTTGCCGCCCTTGATCTTGGTGCGCAAAACTCCGAGACCGCCATCCCAGGCTTCATCGCTCAACTTGATGCC
>JADGRK010000200.1 GCA_017880985.1 Rhodoferax sp.
CCAGACCGAGCGTGGCAAGTTCAACGATCAGCCAGGGTTCAAGGTTCACAGAAACAACCGGGAGGAAAGGGAGAGAAAGGTGTCTGCAAGTGCCGCCGGACCGGCATCCTGAACCTGGGTTCAGTCCCTCCAATGGAATAGTTTAAAAATGTAATAAAAGTACCAACAAATTGACCAACACTTCGCGCTGACGGTTCGGGTTTCACGGAGACGCCCGCTTGTATTGCGCACTAAGTATCGCATTGTTCCAAAGATTGTCCGAGCGCATGTCAACGGGTCCAATCCTGCGAGATGCGCGTGACACGCCAGTGGGCGCGTCGGTGGAGGGCGTACTCGGCGTCAACCGCGACCTTATATCTTCAGGCATTGGTCAATCGCATCCCTCATTTTGGTCAACTCAAATCCCGTCACCATAACCCGGTGGACCACGCGCAGCGCTGACGGGTCTCTTGCGCTAAGCAACTGGCTGTGAATCAGGATTTCAAAGCTGCCCGGCAAAGCCACGACCGGGTGGATCGTGAGCGTTTCGATGTAGTTGTCGGTTTGGGCCAAAGTGCATGTTGTCATAAAAATTCTCAAGTTAAAAATGCGTTAAGAGTCAGGTGAACGAAAAAAATGTCTTAAAGCCTCCCCAGTTGCTCCCAGGGGTAATCGGCCTTCTCGAAGTGCCCCCAACGAGCCACCTCAACGAGGTTGACAACCGAGAAATGCTCCCCGCTGCGCAACAGTGATAGATCGATGCAGCGGGCGACCTGGTCCGCCACTACAGACTGTCCGGCTGGTGCCTCAATATTCAGCACCCGAGCCTCGCGGTCACCCGGAAACCAGTGCAGGGTCACGCGTGCTTCGGTCGCCAGGCCGAGTTGAACCATCAGCTTTGCCAGTCGGCGCGCATGCAGGCCCCCAGCCCGATCAGCTTTGAAGAAGTCTTTGCCAGACCAGGCACCGCCCCCAATAGCCACACGCGGCCCGTAAGCATCCACCACCAACTTTTTGCCAGAGAGCCCGTTATCACCCTCCGGGCCACCCACTTCAAACGCACCGGCACCGTTGACGGTCAATTGTTCCGGCAATGCCGGGAGCAGTCCCGGCCACAGCACCGAGAGCCTCTTAAGCTCATCACCAATGGCCAGACGCACCGCCGTATGCAGCCCCACGTCGTCGGCGGCGGCACGCTGCTGTGGCGAGCAGCTGAAGGAATCAAGCGCCCAGGACGCGCCGTCTTCGCGTACCACCACCAGCACCTTGCCGTCTGGTCCCAATTCCAAAGCGGGCACCTCGCGCTTGAGCGCATGCAGCCTATGTGCCAGTTTGCCCACCAGCCAGTGCTCAACCGGCAGGTGGTTGGTCTGCACTAGATCGTTGGCGTAGCCAATGCAAATCGCCTGATCGTCCGAGAGCTCACGAAACTGAGCTTCACCCTCTTCAAGCGGTCCCAGGCAGAGATGGTTTTCGACCACGACTTCTTCCGGCGCTGGATACCAGCCATCGCCGTAACCGGCCGAGCGGTAAACATCGCGCACAATGCTTTCGGCATCCTTGCAGGCAATGCGTCCGGTGATGAAGACGCGGTTACGGTGAATGGCGACTTCCACGCCAACCAGTGCCCGGTGCTCACGTCGGCTGGCCTCCAACACCAGCGCATCGGCGATGGCGTCACAAATCTTGTCGGGGTGCCCCGGGAATACAAATTCGGCTGCATAAGTTCTGCTGTTCACGATCAAACTCCAAGTGAAAGGGTGGCGCAGTGGTTGGCGACGGCCGTCAGATCCGTCTGATTGAGATTGCCGCCCAGGTAGGCGACAGCGAGCTTGGCGCCGCTTAGCGTGCCCTGATGCTGGCCTTTGGGTATGCCCACCCAGCCATCGGTGATGAGCAAAGCCCGGTGGACCCGGTTGTTTGCCATGTGGGTGGCAACGCAAGCAATATCAGTGCCGCCATCGGTCTTGCAGACCCCAAGGCGCAGTTCAGCCAAACTGATGTCCACCACCTTGGTAGAAAACAGATGCACGGTGGGGTTCACCAGCGACTGGCAATCGAGTACGGCGCCATACAACGGTCCTTTGACGCAGTCCATGCTGCCCGAGACATCGAGGTAAACATGCACCCGTTCACCGGAGCGAACCGAATGCCGCCAGGGGACCTGACCGACATGCAACAAGGGATCAACTCCGAGTGCGTGCAGCACCAGGGATCGCCGATCCAGGCAAGGAATGGGCGTTGGCACTTCCAGCGTGTCCAATCGCAAGCGCCGAACTGCACCTGGGCCAAACCCAGCCACCTTGCGAATCAGCTCACGCAGCACACGCCGGTTGGAGGCGATGCGGCTTGGCTGCACTGTGGTTGATTGAAGCACTTCGGCCAGCGAGCGTCCCCGGATCGGGTCGGGTGGCTGAGGCCACTGCTCAACGATGGAGCGTACGATGTCAAAGAGCACCGGCGACTGGTTCTCCAGTTGACTCGCAGTCGCGTCGCCGCCTTGATGACCGCCGAGCAAGGGAATGCCCGCGATGCCCTGTTCGACCAGCAGCTTGGGCAGCACCTCATAAACCTCCTGATAACTCGCACCCGCATCAGAGTAAAGCGCTGTGTGGATCTCGCGTGCGCGAGCCTGTTGTGACTTCGGCAAGGCGGCAATGCCGCTGGCAGTGACGGGTTTGCCGGGCCAACCCGGGGGCGGGCGCAGCAGGCACATGGGAAACGACCCTGCATCGTAATAATCGGTAAAGAACGCGGTGTGGACATTTTGCGCATCGCTCAGGCCTTTGGCACCGAACAACTGGTGCCACCGTGGCTACTGCATGCCTTTATTCAATTGGGCGGTACACCGAATGCACCCAAGACCGGTTATGCCAAACGGCTCCATGACATGTTCCCGCTGTGCAAGCGGCTGGGTCATTTGGTCGCTAAGGCAGATGAGTCAGACCTGGCGTTGTTAAAGGACCGTGCGCAGGATGTCTGCAATTGGGCTTCGGACCATTTGGAAGAAATGCCCATGGGCTATGTACGCCGGGCCAGCTTGCTTGGGCTGATCCGCAAGACCGATGCGCAGCAGGCGCTGGATGCCATGCGTCTGCGGGGCGCAAAAGGTTGGAAGGTCGCCTATCAGTTGACGCTAACAACTCGGAACGAGCAGGCGGTCATTCTAAATAGTCCGCTGGCCATTTGGACCGAGGGTCGGGATATGCGCCACTGCGCAGACAAATATACCGACGAGTGCAGGCGCGGCGACTGGCTGATGGTTTCCCTGCGCAAACAGGGTTGCAGTCGGGCACTGGCCACGGTTGCCTTTGATCTGCGTTCAAGCCGCGTCAAACGGGCAAATATTGCTGGATTCGCCAACACCCTGGTCAACGCAGAAGTGCTTCAGTTGGCGCAGGAGTGTCAGGACCAATTGCAATCGCAGCACAACCGAATGCACAAGGAATGCGAGCCAGCTTGATCTTCAAGCACGACGCCCTTGGCTCAGGTTATGAGACACCAAGAGCGAAGACTCTTGAAGAACAGATTGATTGGCAAGTTCAAAGAAAGACAACCATGTTTACACCCATTTTTTACGATCCACGTCAAAGCATCGTCGACGTCCAGAGCTTCTCCAAATCTGCCGGCAAGCCTGAGCGCTTTGTCCAACTGATGCAGCACTACGATTTTCGCTCTTACGGCCCGAACTACGGCAATAAGCTACACCCAGTGACCGCGATCACTCGCGAGGACTTGTACCGCGTTCACGACCGTGCCTTTGTTGATGGCGTATTCGCTGGCACCGAACTCAACGGCTTCGAGAACTACGACACCCGCGTCCCTGAGGCCTGCTTGTGGATTATCGGCAGCCTGCTGGTCGCATCGAAGCACGCGATGGCAAATCCACCTACCCCGGCCTGCTCGCCAACCTCTGGCTACCACCACGCGACGCACCGCGAATCGGGTGGCTATTGCACTTTCAATGGCTTGATGGTGGTGGCCGCCGAGCTGATTGCGGAGAACTCCAAAGTCAAGATTGGCATCCTTGATTGCGACCAACATTTTGGGAACGGTACCGAGAACATCCTGAAGCATTACCCGTTGTTGGCCAAGCGCGTCATCCACCGCACGGCAGGCCAGTACTTTCCCGGGGATGATTCTGAAACTGAAGCACTGGAGTTTCAGGCCTGGCTGCACCACAGCATCGCTGAGATCAATGCCTTTGACTGCGACCTCGTCCTGTACCAGGCGGGCGCCGATGCGCACATCAATGACCCGATGGGTGGCTTCCTCGACGACGCCGGGCTGGCGCTGCGCGACCGAACCGTCTTCAACACCATCAAGGCGCCAATCGCGTGGTGTCTTGCTGGAGGTTATCAAGCAAACAAATGCGGCAGCCTGGCCACCGACCCGGTCTTACGCATCCACCACAACACCCTTCTCGAATCCAACGCGAGCCTCAAGAACCGCATCAACCAAGGAACAACAGCATGAACCAATTCACACCCGGGCCGTGGATCCGCAAGGGCGAACAAATCTGGAATGAAGACGAAGTGATGTACATCGCTGCCGACAACTTCAACACCATCAGCCCGAGCGAGACTCTGGAGGCCAACGCTCGGCTGATCTCTTGCGCTCCTCGCTTGTTGGACGTCTTGCGATACATTGTTGAGCGCCTGCCAGACGACGAGCCCAAAGCCGTCATGCTGGCCCGTTCCGCCATTCGAGTTGCCACTGGAGAATCAAAATGATGGCCACTCAAGAACAAATCCAGGATCTCAAACTGGCGCGTATCGTCGATCTCAGGCTCACGCAAGAGAAGATGGCCGGGCTGTTGGGCGTCTCCCTGCGGACCTACTGCCGGTTCGAGAAGAGTGGAGCGCCGCGGCTGGTGCAAAAACTGGTTCGGATGCTGGTTGGATCCCGGGTGCGCGATGGCTTAACCGGCACGATCAACACACCGGCCAATTCGTTCAATTGACGTTACCTGGTCGGTATTCAAGGCTTCCTGTCGAAATACACCACAGTCCGCTCGCGCCATACGGAAAACTTGTCCGGATTTCCACTTCGATTCGCCTCTGAACGAAGACCTGTTTTTAGGCATACGACAACCACGTGATTTGCGTATGCCACTGAATCATCGGCACCACAACCAAAACAAAGGAATCACCA
>JADGRK010000201.1 GCA_017880985.1 Rhodoferax sp.
AATCCACCCAGTGGCTGTGTTTTTAGCACCCGCTGCCCCAACGTCACAGCCCGTTGCCAGACCGAGCGACCGGTCTTGCGGGGACTCGCCGGGCGCCAGGTGGCGTGCCATGAAGCTGAACAATTTATCCGACCCGCTGCGTTGCAGCATTAACCCTGAGGAGTCCAGAAGATGATTCATTCAAAATCAGCTTACCGAAAATTTTTGCCCAGGCCCAGCGTGCTGTGCGCCCTCGCACTACCCGCCATGCTGGCACTCACGCCGGCCTCAGCCAAGACCCTGGTGTTCTGCTCGGAAGGCAGCCCGGAGAACTTCTATCCCGCCATCAATACAACCGGCACCTCCTTCGATGCCAACAGCCAGATTTACAGCCGTCTGGTGGACTTCGAGCGTGGTGGCACCGCCGTGGTGCCGGGCCTGGCCGAGCGCTGGCGCGTATCGCCTGACGGCAAGGAATACACCTTCTTCCTGCGCAAGGGCGTCAAGTGGCACAGCAACAAACTTTTCAAGCCGACGCGCGACATGAACGCGGATGACATCATTTTTGCCATCGAACGCCAGTGGAAGGAAAGCAACCCCTACTTCAAGGTCACCAGCGCCAATCACTCTTACTTTGGTGACATGGGCATGGACAAATTGCTCAAGTCGGTCGAGAAGGTCGACAACATGACCCTGAAGATCACACTCAACAAGGCCGAAGCCCCGTTCCTGTCCGACTTTGCGATGGAATACGCCGGCATTCAGTCGAAGGAGTATGCCGACGCCATGCTTAAAGCCGGTACGCCCGAGAAGATCGACCAGGAGCCGATCGGCACCGGCCCGTTCTACCTGGTGCAGTACCAGAAAGACGCGATCATCCGCTACAAGGCTTTTCCCGACTACTACGCCGGCAAGGCCAAGATCGACGATCTGATCTTCGCCATCACGCCCGACGCGTCGGTGCGCTGGGCCAAGCTGCAAAAGGGCGAATGCCATGTCATGCCGTATCCGAATCCCGCCGACCTGCCTGCCATGCGCGCCGACCCCAAGATCACCGTGCTGGAGCAGCCCGGCCTGAACGTGGGCTACCTGGCCTACAACACCACCAAAAAACCTTTTGACGACGTGCGGGTGCGCAAGGCCATCAACATGGCGATCAACAAGCAGGCCGTCATCGACGCCGTGTACTTGAGCACCGGCATCCCGGCAATCAACCCGATCCCGCCGACCATGTGGTCCTACAACAAGAACATCAAGGACGACCCGTTTGATCAGGCCGCTGCGAAGAAGCTGCTGGCGGCAGCAGGCTACCCGAACGGCTTCGCCACTGACCTGTGGGCCATGCCGGTACAGCGCCCCTACAACCCCAACGCCAAGCGCATTGCCGAACTGATGCAGGCAGACCTGGCGAAAATCGGTGTCACCGCCGAGATCAAGAGTTTTGAGTGGGGCGAGTACCGCAAGCGCATGCAGGCTGGGGAACACCAGATGGGCATGTTGGGCTGGACCGGCGACAACGGCGACCCCGACAACTTCCTGAACAACCTGCTGGGTTGCGACGCCGCCAAAGCCAATGGCAGCAATGTAGCAAAATGGTGCTACAAACCATTTGAAGACCTGGTCCAGAAAGCCAAGGTGGTGAGCGATCCAGCGGAACGCACCAAGCTTTACATGCAGGCGCAGGTGATCTTCAAGGAACAAGCCCCCTGGTTCACCATCGCCCATGCGGTACAACTCAAACCGGTGCGCAAGGAAGTGATCGACCTTAAACTCAGCCCGTTTGGCCGCCACAGCTTCTACGGCGTGGACATCAAGCAATAGGCGCCAGATCAATGGTGTTGAAAAAGCCGGATTGGCCCGGCTTTTTCCATTTGGCACGTTCCCCATTTGAGGTATAGACGGTGACTGAAAAGTTGTGCACAATGCCAGCCTCAATTGGACATGCCACAAGGTGCATGCTTTTCTTGATTCATTGATTAACGATTCAAACTGAAACCCCGGGGTCCCGTCATGTTGAATTTCTTCAAACATTCAGCCACCATCAAGTCCAAACCATTGGCGCAGGGGACGGCTCGCAAACCATCCGCAAGACCGGGCGATGGTCAAGGATTGCCCAACCCCATTCCTGTTCCTGAGGTGGTTGAAGGTAACGAGGAATCTGACTGGGGCTTGTGGGAAGATTCTGTCGCGTTTCAGGACAGTCAAATGCAGGCCGCACTGCCCTGGCCTGACGGCAAGACCGAAATCGTTGACCCGTTTGCCTCTGTTCGCAGAAGATCAAAATAGCAGACAACTCGTCCTGATCGCCCCGCGCATGCGGTTTTTTTTGACACCGGCGGTCTTTCCGAGCACCTGCCAAGCATCAGATCCATAAGTCCGACAAGTTCCCGGGGCCATCAGGCTGGTTTTGCTGCACTGCACCAATATTGTGCGATACTAGGGTTTTCCCTAATCGACGAAATACTAAACATATTTCGCAACTACGTTGAATACCTTATTTCTCTTGCGCACTGCGGTCCGATCAGCCTACCAGGCATTGAGCCGCAACCCGGACAAACTGGACCAACAAGCCCTCGAAGCCTACCTTTCGCAGTCACTCTCGATTGCCGACCTGGAAAACCGTGAACGCCAATGGATGAGTTCCCGCAACTCCGGTAACGGCTTTTTTCCGGCCTCTAATTAATCCCGGATTTTCAGGAAAATTGACATGAGCTTTAAACTGTTTATGAAATCCCTGTTCACCGAAACCACCTTCAAAGCGGGTGAGCGAGTGAACCACGTTCGCCGCGGAACGGTCGAGCGCACCGATGGTTACGTGGTCGCCAAAACGGCTGCTGGTGTGCTGGTCGAATGGCCTCGCGGAGGCACCAGCATTCTTCCGGCATCGGAACTGTCGGTCATCGGTTAGTCATTGCAGTTTGCTTACGCTCTTTACCGTTTCTTAACTGGGCCGCGATCGGTTTGACCATTCAAAGAGTCATATGATTCGCGGGCACTTAACTCCTATGGCGAGCATCATGAAAAAGCAACTTCTATTAACGGCTGCAATAGTCTCCAGCGGTCTGGCGCTGGCGCAAGACTATGGGCGGGTGATCTCTGCCACGCCGATCCTTCAGCAGGTCAGCACGCCCCGGCAGGTATGCACGACGGAGCAGGTCAACGTGCAGCAGCCCAAATCCGGTGCCGGTGCGGTGATGGGGGCGATTGCCGGTGGCGCCATGGGCAACGCCGTCGGCGGCGGCTCGGGCAGGACGGCTGCGACCGTGCTCGGCCTGGTGGGCGGCGCCATGATTGGTGACCGGATCGAAGGCTCATCCCCGAACCAGGTTCAAAACGTCCAGCGCTGTGCAACCCAGAACTTTTATGAAAATCGCACCGTCGCCTATAGCGTCGTCTATGAATATGCCGGCAAGCAATATTCAACGCAAATGCTGAACGACCCGGGTGACTCGATTCAACTCCAGATCACGCCAGTCGGTCAACTCAGAAACTGAGCGCGCCGACCTGCGCAGCCAGCCATCTGGCTATTTTCTCTGGCATTGGCGGCCCGGGATGAGTGCCGCAGCACTGGGACCAGATCAGCCGTAGCCCGCTGAATGGGCCGACCAATCAATTGGATCTTGCTGTAGCACGATATCAATATCGAGCCCCAGCACCTCACCCACTTCGCCTGGAAAAGTCACCGCTAGCGCATTGTCAGACAGGCCTGTCTCCCAGGCGCGGGCGCGCCAGGCTGCCAGATGAATGATCCCCGCCAGTGGCTCATAGACATCGTCCTGAAACGGGGCGCACTGGTGTTCAAGCGCATCCACAATCGGTTGCGGGAACTGCCATATTTTGGCAAAACCGGCACTCACCTCAGCATAGCAATAACCAAAGGTCCTCTGCTCCGCCTGGTCGCGTTTGAGATCGAGCGGGGCGACTTCACGATCCAGCGCCATCACGTCATCAGGCATGCAAATATGCATGGCCAGTTCGCCCACCGCGTGGATCAGACCGCAAGTAAAGGCAGCCTGCTGGTTTTGCCGCACAACGCCGGCCAGTGAGCGCGACAGCTTGGCCACGTTCAGGCTGTAAGCCCAGAACTGTTGCAGGTTGATGCCTGGCACCGCCTTGAATGAGGTTCCGCTCGCCGCCGCCGCCGCCATCGTGTGGACATGGTCCAGTCCCAAAATAGCCAGCGATTCCGACACGCTGTTGATGCTGCCCGATAGCTTGAAGAAGCCCGAGTTGGCGGTTTGCAGCAGACGCGTGGTCAAGGCCGGATCGGTACTGATGAGCTGACTGATTTTTCTCAGATCAGGCTCGTCACGCGCGAGCTCATTGAGCAACAGTGCCACCACCTTGGGGATGCTGGGCAGAACAAAATGGGACGCCAGCAGGGTTTTCAGGTCCATCATCAACGTGCTGTCTGCTTGAGCTTGGCAAACGCCGACGACATGGCAGTCGACTGGACTGGGTCGGAGCCCGGCCGCAGGTTCGGCCTGTCAGTTCTGCCACGCCGACCCTCGGCATTAGCCTGAAATCGATTGTTCCCGACAGCGCCAGGGGACGCTACGGCGACGCCAAGTTTCATGGTCAGGGCAATGCGTTTGCGGGCCACGTCCACTTCCACCACCTGCACCTTGACGATGTCGCCAGTTTTGACGATCTCGCGGGCGTCGGTCACAAACTTGTGACTCAACTGGCTCACGTGCACCAGACCGTCCTGGTGCACGCCCAGATCAACGAATGCACCAAAGGCCGCCACGTTACTCACCGTGCCTTCCAGCACCATGCCCTCTTTCAGGTCCTTGATGTCTTCCACGCCGTCATTGAAACGCGCCACCTTGAAGTCGGGGCGCGGATCGCGGCCGGGTTTTTCCAGCTCGCCCAAAATGTCCTTGACGGTGATGACGCCAAACTGCGCATTGGCAAACAGGTCGGGTTTGAGCGTCTTGAGCATGTCAGCGCGGCCCATCAGCTCGGCCACGGGTTTGGCGGTGTGCAGCATGATTTTTTCCACCACCGGGTAGGTCTCGGGGTGCACACCGGTCATGTCCAGCGGATTGTCACCACCGCGAATGCGCAGGAAACCCGCACTTTGCTCGAAGGTCTTGGCCCCCAGGACGGTGACCTTGAGCAAATCCTGGCGGCTGCCAAACGCGCCG
>JADGRK010000202.1 GCA_017880985.1 Rhodoferax sp.
GTCGTCGGGAAACCACGGGGATCCATAACCGAAATTTAGCATCGAAATACCTCATTGGCAACAAACCGGATAGGCAAGGGTAAATCTAACGCTAACGTTCTTCGTCCGTTGCGAAACGCGCGCGATCTCACGACGAAGCCCCGTGACGCTTGGATTGTCGATTTCGGAAAGCTGATACTTAGCGATGCTCAGTTCTACGAGCAACCTTTTGAGCGCGTTCAGTTGGCAGTCAAACCGTATCGCGAACAGAATCGTGACAAGTCACGACGCGAAAACTGGTGGTTACACGGTCGCACGGGCGACGACCTGCGAGCTGCATGCGCAAACATTTCGAGAGCCATCGTTACGCCGCGTGTGGCCAAGCATCGGGTGTTCCTCCAAATGTCAACGCGTGTCTATGTAGACGATGCAACGGCATTAATCGCTCGCGCCGACGACGCCACCTTCGGCATCCTGCACAGCCGCTTCCACGAACTCTGGTCGCTGCGCATGGGCACCTCACTGGAAGACCGGCCACGCTACACCCCCACCACCTGCTTCGAAACCTTCCCTTTCCCCGCCGGCCTGACCCCCGCCGACACCGCCCACCAGCGCACTGAAATCGTGGAAGGCGGCGCCTTAATCCCGGGAAATTGGGGTCAGGAAATTGGGGTCAAATTCCCTGCCACCGTTGCAAGCCAACGCTCCGAGGCGGGGGTGGTTCGGATGTCGGGGCCGATTTCAAAAAGCGAAGCGTATGAGGCCCCGGCGTCCGAATCAGCCCCGCCGTCCGCGCACCAGCAAGTGACACGCCAGCAAGCCATCCGGATCGCGATAGCCGCAAAGAAACTCAACGACCTCAGAGAAGCCTGGCTCAACCCACCCGAGTGGACGCACAAAGTGCCCGAAGTCACGCCGCTCGGCATGACCCAATCGCCCTACCCCGACCGCATCGAACCGAAACCCGGCATCAGCGAACAAGACCTCAATGCGCTGCAAAAACGCACGCTCACCAACCTGTACAACGCCCGGCCCGCATGGCTGGGCATGGCGCACAGCCAACTCGACGCCGCAGTCGCCGCCGCCTACGGCTGGACCGACTACAGCCCCGACATGCCCGACGAGGAAATCCTCAAACGCCTGCTGGTGCTGAATCTGGAGCGGTCTGCCGCGGGGAGAGGGGTTGCGGTTATTGATTGATTTTTCGTCAACCATGGATTACACTTTGGCATAGTTGAGATCATCAAAACGGAAACCTTTGAAAACTGGTTGCTTGGCCTGAAAGATCGGATGGCGCGCTTTCGCATTCAGGCTCGGATTGATCGTCTGGCGGGCGGTGACAAGCGCACGCAAAACGCCGACATTGAGCAAGCAATTTCTATTTCAAAAGAATGGAAGGAATGAACCATGGCTGAAAAATTCTCTCGTTGGGACAGCGCCGACCACCTCAAAACCGAAGAAGATATTGATCTTTACTTTCAAGCCTGTATTGATGAAGACCCTGGCGACGGTAGCCTGATTCGCAATGCACTGGGTGCGATCGCCCGTGCTCGCGGCATGAGCCAGCTAGCGCGTGATACTGGTCTGGCGCGTGAGGGTTTGTACAAGGCACTTTCCCCCGGCGGCAACCCGGAATTCGCTACCGTGATGAAGGTGCTCAAAGCGCTTGGCCTGAAGCTCGGTGCGCAGACGTCTGCATCTGTCTGAATTGCAGCGGCCAGCGATACCGTGTTTGTAAACCACACCATCGTGCACCATGTCCAAAAACGCAATTGCCACACGTCCCGAACCGCGTGACCTGCGGCACAAGGTGGGCGATGCCATTTTGGGGCTGGTGTTGCGCATCCCGGCATCGAGCGAACACCAGGTTGAGTTGCCCGAGGTGCGGGCGCGGGCGCTTGGCCGCTCTGCCGCGCGGCAAGCCAGTCTGATGGCCGGATCGCTGGCGCTACCACCGGGTTTTCTGGGCTGGCTGACGGTGCTGCCGGAACTGGTAGGCGTGTGGAAATTGCAGGCGCAAATGGTGTCGGACATCGCTGCCGTCTATGGCAAGAATGCCACGCTGGGCCGGGAGCAAATGATCTACTGCCTGTTCAAGCACGTCTCGGCGCAATTGTTTCGTGATGTCGTGGTGCAGGTCGGCGAGCGCTACCTGGTTCAGACCGCAACGCTTGGGTTTATGCAATCTGCGGCGCGCCTGCTGGGCGTCAAGGTCACGCAGCGCATCATTGGCAAGAGCGCATCACGGTTGGTGCCGCTGATCGGTGCGGTCGGCGTCAGCGCCTACGCCTACTTTGATACGACCCAGGTGGCCAAGACCGCCATCAACCTGTTTTCCCACGAAATCACGCTGGAGGCAGACCTGGCCGACTGAAGTCGGCCCTACAAAGATCGGGCTCAAAAAACCTGCAAGGTGAGAAGTTACTATTTATATGATAAATTGAGCTGTAGACCCCGTGCGATATGCGCAAGCAGCTATTAAAACAATAGTAATTCAGCACTCAAACCGGTAGCAGCACGCCAGCCACGCGACGCCACAGCGCGTACGGCGGCAAGCCCTGGAGCATGCGCTGGCCATACGACATGCGCAGCAGGCGCCGGTCGTAGCAAATCACGCTGGCGTGGTCGGCTTCGGTGCGAATGGCACGACCACTCCATTGCAGCAGTTTGATGCCGGTGGCGGGCACCACCAGCTCGGCAAACGGATCGCGCCCGACACTCTGGAGCCACTCGGCACGGGCCTCATCCACCGGATCGGACGGTGGACTGAACGGCAGCTTGGCGATGAACACCGTCTCACACAGCTTGCCGGGTAGATCCAGGCCTTCGCCAAATGACTGCAAGCCGAAGATGACCGAAGGCAGTCCGGCCTCGACCCGCGCCTGATGGTTGGCCAACAGCCGGCCACGCGCCATCTGGCCCTGCACCAGAACCACGGGCTGCAAGCTGCTGCCCAGCGCATCCAGCGCTGCTTTCATTTGCACGCGCGAGGTAAACAAGGCCAGCGCGCCACGCTCGACCTGCTGCAAATCAAGCAGCAGCTCAGCTACCATCTCGCGCGTGTAGGCCTCGACCTCTTTCGGGTTGGCGTCAGTCTCCACCACAATCAGCCGACCTTGCGTGGCATAGTTGAAAGGACTCGTGACTTCGAGTGTGGACGCATCCGGGTTGTTGTCCAGGCCGCTCTCCTGCAAGAAATAGTCAAAGCTGCCGCAACTCGTCAGCGTCGCCGAGGTGATGACGGCAGCGCGCACCTGGCCCCACAAGGACTGGCGCAGCAAATCACCCGGAACGATCGGGCAGGCGTGTGCCGTCAAAAAAACCAGCCCCGAGCTGGCATCGGCCTTGAGCCACTTGGCCAGCGGCTGCGCGCCGTGTTCAAGCAACTGGCGTGCCGTTGTCAGCACGCTGCTCAACCGGGGCGCCATTTGCCCCAGACGGGCATACATCAGCGAGCTGCCCAGTGCTTGTGCCGGGTCTTCCTTGGCGCGTCGCTTCAGCTCCGCACCCAGCGCCTCCAGCGCACTGGACAAGCCGCCGGCGTGACCTTGAATCAGCGTCATGGGCTCGGTCAAGGCTTGGGGCAACAGGCCATTGCTGAAACGATAGGTCGCCTCATGCGCGCTGCTGGCGCTCGGTAGCAGGCCGATCGCGATTCGCGCCACGTCAAGCAGCGCACTCTTGAGCTGTTGCGCCAGTGTGCTCACATCCTGCGTCAACGCCATGCTTAACTTTTCGCTCACGTCGAGCAGGACTTTTGGCAATTTGTCGAGCCAGCGCAGAGCCGACAAATCCATGCTGCTGGCAAACTGGTTCAGCGCCACCGCGGGCAGGTGATGCCCTTCGTCAAACACTAGCAGGCAGTTGTCAAGCTCGGGCAGCGCCTTCATGCCGAGCGAGGCCAGCACCAGATCGTGATTGGCGACGATGACATCGGCCTGCGTCAGCTGGGTGCGGGCGTTGTAGTAGCTGCACTGCTGATAACGCGGGCAATGGCGAGCGGTGCAGGTGTGGCGCTCGGCCGCCACGGCAGACCAGTCACGCGCATCAGGCTGCTCGGCCAGTTGGTCGCGGTCGCCGTCCCATTTGCCGCTCGCCAAGGCAGCAGCCAAGGCGTCGTAGAGCTTCATGCGCCGCTCTTCGGGGTGGTCGCCCTGCAACTGGCGGGCGAACGCGCCGCGCGCTGGCGGCGTGTCTTCATCCACACCAAACAGTTCGTCGCTGAGTTCATCGCCGCCGGGGCCCGCCAGGCGCTCCAGCTTGAACTTGCAGACATAGCGGCCACGCCCCTTGGCCAGCGCATAGGCAAAAGGCGTGTCAAGTACCGCCGCCAGGGCTGGCAAATCTTTGGTCATGAGCTGATCCTGCAGCGCCACGGTGGCGGTCGAGATCACAACCCGCGTCTTGCGCGACAGCGCCATGGCCACGCTGGTGGACAGATAAGCGGCCGACTTGCCGACGCCGGTGCCGGCCTGAATCACCGTGATGGCTTTGCCCGGCTCAGGATCATCGCCCAGCGACACGCCCGCCAAGGCACTGGCAATCCGCTGCGCCATGTCGCGCTGGCCGGCTCGCGCGCGAAAGCCCGGCGTGACAGCCATCATCTGGTCAAAAGCGGCCAACGACAGAGCTGCCAGGTCCGCTGAGCTCAAAGCGAATGTCTCCTTGTCTTGTGGTGTCGGTTTGATCTGCATGGCCTCTATTACACCGTCTAAATGGCAAAGCCTGAATTGGCCCAGGTCGCGGCAGGCAATTTGCGGATCAGGGATTGGCCCGTTAACGCTATAATTTTTGTAGCGCATTGAGCAAGAATGACGCTGGTCAAAGGCATATTTTGTTACAAAGAATGGGCTGAAAAGCGGTCCTCAAGACCGGCCGATCACTACACTCAAGCTGAAATCACGATCATTCAAAAAATCGGGAGATGTCAAAGATGAAAATATATTTTTCCCCACGCACCGTGCTCGCCACCGCAACCGTGGCCTTTGCCATGGTCGGCTGCAGTGTGTTGCAGCCAGACGCCCACCTGGCGGCCTTCAGCAGCCAGATGACGGGTTTGAACGAGGTGCCCACTGTGGCCACCCCAGCGACCGGTCGAGTGTACTCTGTGCTCGACAAAAACACCG
>JADGRK010000203.1 GCA_017880985.1 Rhodoferax sp.
CAACTCGTCCATCCCCAGAATGGCGATGATGTCACGCAGTTCCTTGTAGCGCTGCAGCGTGCCCTGCACGTCGCGTGCCGTGTTGTAGTGGTCTTCGCCCACCACGTTCGGGTCGAGCTGGCGGCTGGTGGAATCCAGCGGATCGACCGCCGGGTAAATACCGAGCGAGGCGATGTCACGGCTCAGCACCACAGTGGAGTCCAGGTGGGCAAAAGTGGTGGCAGGAGACGGGTCGGTCAAGTCATCAGCGGGCACATAGACGGCCTGGATGGACGTGATGGAGCCGACCTTGGTGGACGTGATGCGCTCTTGCAGGCGACCCATTTCTTCGGCCAGTGTGGGTTGGTAACCCACCGCAGAAGGCATGCGTCCCAGCAGCGCTGACACTTCCGTGCCGGCCAGGGTGAAACGATAGATATTGTCAACGAAGAACAGCACGTCCTTGCCTTCGTCGCGGAACGACTCGGCAATCGTCAGGCCGGTCAGTGCCACGCGCAAGCGGTTGCCCGGCGGCTCATTCATCTGGCCGTAAACCATGGACACCTTGGATTCGCCCAGGTTCTCCAGATTTACGACGCCGGAGTCAGCCATTTCGTGATAGAAGTCATTGCCTTCGCGGGTCCGTTCACCGACGCCAGCAAACACCGACAGACCGCTGTGCGCCTTGGCGATGTTGTTGATGAGTTCCATCATGTTCACCGTCTTGCCGACGCCAGCACCGCCGAACAGGCCGACCTTGCCGCCTTTGGCAAATGGACAGACCAGGTCAATCACCTTGATGCCGGTCTCCAGCAATTCTTGCGACGGGCTGAGCTCGTCATAGGCCGGGGCCTTGCGGTGAATCGAAGCACGCTGTTCGGTGGTGATCGGACCGCGCTCATCAATCGGTGCGCCCAGCACATTCATGATGCGCCCGAGCGTGGCAGTACCGACTGGCACCATGATCGGGTTGGCGGTGTTGGACACCATCAAGCCGCGGCGCAGGCCGTCAGACGAGCCCAGCGCAATCGTGCGCACGATGCCGTCGCCCAACTGCTGTTGCACTTCCAGCGTCAATTCTGTGCCTTCAAGTTTGAGGGCGTCATAAATGCCTGGCATCTGGTCACGCGGAAATTCCACATCGACCACGGCGCCGATGCATTGAACAATTTTTCCCTGAACCTGGGCGTTGGTTTGTGTATCTTGAGCCATTTGGTTTTGCTCCAATAAGTTTGAATTTTGCTAGTGGGCGGTGCGCTGGTGGGCCTAGGCCCCGATGGCGGCAGCGCCGGAGACGATGTCAGAGAGTTCTTTGGTGATTGCAGCTTGACGGGTCTTGTTATAGACCAGTTTCAACTCGCCAATGACGTTGCCTGCATTGTCGGTGGCTGCTTTCATGGCAACCATGCGCGCGGCATGTTCAGAAGCCATGTTTTCGGCAACCGACTGATAGACCAGGGCTTCCACGTAGCGCACCAGGAGATCATCGATCACGGTTTGCGCGTCGGGCTCATAAATGTAGTCCCAGCCGTGCTTGGCACCGGCGGCACTTTCGCTGGCCTGGGTTTCGGCCTGCATCCTGGCCGCCGACAAAGGCAGCAATTGCTCCAGCACCACTTCCTGTTTCATGGTGTTGATGAAGCGGGTGTAGGAGAGATAGACCGCGCTGATTTCACCCTTGGCGTAAGCATCGAGCAGCACCTTGACCGGGCCGATCAAACGCTCAAGATGCGGCTTGTCGCCGAGCTGCGTCACATGTGCCACCACCTTGGCACCAATCCGGTTGAGAAAACCCAAGCCCTTGTTGCCGATGGCCACAGTTTGCGCTGACAGGCCAGCGCTCTGGAGCTCGCGCAGCTTGTTGGTCAGGCTGCGCAGCACATTGGTGTTGAGGCCGCCGCACAGGCCCTTGTCGGTGGTGACCACAATCAGGCCAGCGACTTTGGCGTCGTTGGCTTTCATGAACGCATGCACGTATTCAGGATTGGCTTGGCCCAAATTGGCCGCAATGTTGCGTACCTTTTCTGCATATGGCCTGGCGGCGCGCATGCGCTCCTGCGCCTTACGCATTTTTGAGACCGAGATCATCTCCATCGCCTTGGTGATCTTCTTCGTGCTCTCGAAGTTCTTGATCTTGCCGCGTATTTCCTTGCCGGTTGCCATAAAGCCTCCTTTGCTTTTCTAAAGGAGTGCTTTAAGCGAAGGACTTTTTGAAGGCCGCCGTGGCGGCGTTCAGTTCAGCCTCGGCGTCTTTGTCCATCGCTTTGTCGGCCTCGAGTTTGGCCAGCAAGGCCGCCTGCTTGTCTTTCAGATAGGCATGCAGACCGTGCTCAAAAGACAGCACCTTGTTGACCGCGATATCGTCAACAAAGCCCTTGTTCACCGCAAACAGCGTGGCCGCCATCAAGGAGATCGGCAATGGACTGTACTGCGCTTGTTTGAGCAATTCAGTCACGCGGGCACCGCGCTCCAATTGTCTGCGGGTGGCTTCATCCAGATCGGAGGCAAACTGCGCGAACGCGGCCAACTCACGGTACTGCGCCAGGTCCGTACGAATGCCGCCTGAGAGGGCCTTGATGAGCTTGGTCTGGGCGGCGCCACCGACGCGTGACACCGAAATGCCGGCGTTGATGGCAGGACGGATGCCGGCGTTGAAGAGTGAGGTTTCCAGAAAAATCTGACCGTCAGTGATCGAAATCACATTGGTTGGCACAAAAGCGGAGACGTCACCAGCCTGCGTTTCAATGATCGGCAATGCGGTCAAAGAACCGGTCTTGCCCGTCACCGCACCTTTGGTGAAATCGGTGACATATTTTTCGTTGACGCGAGCGGCGCGCTCTAACAGGCGACTGTGCAGATAGAACACGTCACCTGGGTAGGCTTCACGACCTGGCGGGCGACGCAGCAGCAAGGACACCTGACGGTATGCCACGGCTTGCTTGGACAGATCGTCATACACAATCAGGGCGTCTTCGCCCCGATCGCGAAAATATTCGCCCATCGTGCAGCCGGAATAAGCGGCGACATATTGCATCGCGGCCGACTCCGAGGCGGTGGCCGCCACCACAATGGTGTATTCCATCGCGCCGACTTGCTCCAGCGAGCGCACCACGTTCTTGACGCTGGAGGCCTTTTGGCCAATGGCGACATAAACGCAGGTCATGTGCTGACCTTTTTGGTTGATGATGGCGTCAATCGCCACCGCCGTCTTGCCGGTCTGACGGTCACCAATGATCAGCTCGCGCTGACCGCGACCGACCGGCACCATCGAGTCAATCGACTTCAGGCCGGTTTGCATCGGTTGGCTCACCGACTGACGTGCAATCACGCCCGGTGCGACCTTTTCGATCACATCGGTCATCTTGGCATTGATCGGGCCCTTGCCGTCAATCGGTTGACCCAAGGCATTGACCACGCGGCCTTTGAGCTCGGGGCCGACCGGCACTTCCAGAATACGGCCCGTGCACTTGACGGTGTCGCCCTCGGAGATGTGCTCGTAAGCGCCCAAAATAACGGAGCCCACCGAGTCGCGTTCCAGGTTCAGCGCCAGGCCAAAGCAAGGCTGACCATCGACATCGACCGGGAATTCGAGCATTTCGCCCTGCATCACGTCCGACAGGCCATGAATGCGGCAAATACCGTCAGTGACGGACACTACCGTGCCCTCATTGCGAATGTTGGCGCTGGCCGACAGACCTTCAATACGGCTCTTGATCAGTTCAGAAATTTCTGCGGGATTGAGTTGCATGACTCTTTCCTTCTTTCATTAATTGGGCTTAACAACCAGAAGCTTTCGCCTCAAGCAGTCAACGCCACTTTCATTTGTTCCAGACGGGCTTTGACAGAAGAGTCAAGAACCTCATCCCCCACCACCACGCGAATGCCGCCGATCAAATCGGGCTGCAATTGGACGGTGACATTGAGCTTGCGCGCAAAGCGCTTTTCCAGCGTGACGGTCAGGTCCGCCAGTGCGGCCTCGTCAATCGCAAACGCGCTATAGACCAGCGCGTCAGAGGATCCGCTTTGGGCGTTCTTCAAGACCCGGAATTGCTCGGCAATTTCAGGCACGGCACTTAAACGTCCATTTTCAATCACGGTGCGCAAGAAGTTTTTTGCCATCTCCGGCAAAGCCACGCGGGCGACGCCAGTCACCACGTCAAACACCTGGGCATTTGTGACGTTGGGGTTGTCAGAGAATTGCTGCAACTGCGGATTTTTCGCAATTTCCTGCAAGGCCTCAACCCAGACCGCAGCGCCGTTCAGGTCCGATTTTGTCGCCTTGAACAAGGCTTCAGCATAAGGGCGGGCAATGGTCGCTAGTTCAGCCATGGTGCGCCTCTTACAGCTCAGTCTTCAAACGGCCAAGCAAATCAGCGTGGACGCTGGCATTGACTTCGCGCCGAAGAATCTGCTCAGCCCCTTTGACCGCCAGCGCCGCCACTTGCTCACGCAAGCCTTCACGCGCCTTGACCGTTTGCTGATCCGCTTCAACTTTGGCGGCAGCAATGATCTTGTTGCCTTCTTCAGTTGCTTTTGATTTGGCTTCTTCAACCATGGCTTGGCCGCGACGCTCCGCATCCGCCAGCCGTGCAGCCGTTTCAGTGCGCGACTTGGCCAACTCGGCGTCGATCCGCTGATTGGCGGACGAGAGCTCGGACTTGGCTTTGTCAGCCGCGGCGAGACCGTCGGCGATTTTGCTGGCACGCTGATCCAATGCCGCCGCTATCGGTGGCCAGATAAGTTTCATCGTAAACAGCACCAGCAATGCGAAGACGATGGCCTGCGCCACCAGTGTTCCATTAATGTTCACAGTAAAGCTCCTTCAACAAGGTTGTTGCAGGCAGGGTTTACTTGACCAGACGTGCGATTTGAGCCAGAAACGGGTTGGCGGTGGCGAACCACAGCGCAATGCCGGTACCGATAATGAAGGCCGCATCGATCAGACCGGCCAGCACGAACATCTTGGTCTGGAGTTCGCCCATGAGTTCAGGCTGACGCGCAGCAGCTTCAAGGTATTTGCTACCCATGACGCCGATACCGATACAAGCACCCAAGGCACCCAGACCAATGATCAGGCCAGCAGCCAGCGCAGCAAAACTAATAACTTCCATGATT
>JADGRK010000204.1 GCA_017880985.1 Rhodoferax sp.
AGGTATTGCAAAACGCGGCTCAGGTCTGAGCAGCGGTAATTCAACTCCACGAATCCATCAGCGCGCCGCCTTGCTCGATCAAAAAGTCCTTGAAGGCCCGGGCGGCGGGGGAGAGCTTTTTTTGGCTCATGTGGGTGATGTACCAGTTCCCCACCGAAGGCAAACCTTCAATGTCCACCAGCGCGATGTGGCCGCTGGCCAACTCATGTCGCACGGTGCGCAAGGACAGAAAGCTCAGACCCATGCCCGCCATCACGGCTTGCTTGATGGTTTCGTTGCTGGGCATTTCCATCACTACGTTCAATGGCGTCTCGTGTTCGGCAAACAGCCGCTCCATCGCCGCGCGTGTGCCAGAACCCTGTTCGCGCACCACAAAACTATAGTCCGCCAGCGCTGAAAACGGCAGGCGTTTGCGGCGCACCAGGGCGTGGTCGGGAGCCGCCACGATGGCCAGCGGGTTGGTGGCAAACGGGGTGGCTTCGCAGTCCAGGTTGGCGGGGGCGCGGCCCATCACCACCAGGTCGGCTTCGTTGCGCGAGAGCAGTCCCAGAATGTTTTCGCGGTTGTCGATCTTCAACTGAACGTCAATACCCTGAAAGAGCTTGCCAAAGCGCACCAAGAGCATCGGAATGAAGTATTTTGCGGTGCTGACCACGGCCAGGTCAATGCGGCCCTTTTTCAGGCCTACATGCTCGGCCATCAGGGCTTCCAGTTCTTTGAACTGGCCCATGGCGGCAATCGCGTGCGTCAAAAAGGCCTCGCCCGCGTGGGTGAGCTGGATGTTGCGGCCCATAGGCTCGATTAGCGGCACGCCAAATGCGTCTTCCAGCTGCCGAATTTGCATGGACACGGCAGGCTGGGTCACAAACAGTCGCTCTGCCGCCTTGGAGACCGAGCGCTGACGCGCCACCTCGATGAAGGTCTGGATTTGTTTCAGGGTGTAGGGGCGCATGGAAGACTCCTATTTCATCAGTTTAGACTGATGGTTTTTTAATAAAACGTGATTAGAGTTTATGAGTTAAGGCGTTTAAAGTAAATCCATCGTGATTGATGTCTGACCGCTTTGCCTTATCCCTGACGAAAGAAACTTGTGCCCACTCCCACCCTGCAAGCCCTGATTTTTGATGTGGATGGCACTTTGGCCGACACTGAAAGCGCACACCGCGCCGCATTCAACCACGCGTTTGCCGAGATGGGCCTGGGGTGGGAATGGGATGAGGCGCTGTACACCGAATTGCTCAATATCTCGGGCGGCAAGGAGCGCATCCTGCACTATTGGAAGACAACCCAGCCCGAGCTGCGCGAACTGGGGGCCATGGCTATGCAAGACACGGTGCACCGATTGCACGAACTCAAAACCGCCGCCTATGAGAGCGCGGTCAACGACGGCGCCGTCAGCCTGCGCCCCGGCGTTCTCAAGTTGATGGATGAGGCCCTTGGCCAAGGCGTGCAGCTGGCGATTGCGACCACCACCTCGCCCGTCAATATCGCCGCCCTGTTGCGCCGCGCGGTCGGTCTGGACTGGCGGCTGAACTTCACCGCCATTGGCGACGCCTCCACTGCGCCCATCAAGAAGCCCCATCCGCAGGTGTATCTGCAAATGCTGTCGGCGCTCAAATTGAAGGCAGCGCAATGCCTGGCATTTGAGGATTCCAGCAATGGCTTGCGTTCCGCCACGGCAGCGGGGCTGGCCACGCTGATCACACCCACGCGTTACACGGCGCAGCACGACTTCTCGGCCGCCATGCGGGTGGTGCCCGATTTGAGCCAGGTGAATCTCGCGCAGTTGCGGCGCTGGCATGCCCAGAGCCAGTGTGCAACCAGTATTGCCTGAAATGATCCGATCTTGAAACGCTGAACATTCCAACAGAAAGCCATGCCATGATCACGCCAAATTCTCCTACTCCGATTCTCCGACTGGCACCTTCCATCCTGTCAGCGGACTTTGCCCGCCTGGGCGAAGAAGTGCGCGCCATTGAGACCGCCGGGGCGGACCTGGTGCACTTTGATGTGATGGACAACCACTATGTTCCCAACCTGACCATCGGGCCGCTGGTCTGCGAGGCGATTCGCCCACAGGTCCAAATTCCGATTGACGTGCACCTGATGGTGGAGCCGGTGGATGCGCTGATTCCGCTGTTTGCCAAGGCCGGTGCCAACATCATCACCTTCCACCCCGAAGCTTCAAAGCATGTGGACCGCACCCTGCAGCTGATTCGTGAACTCGGCTGCAAGGCCGGGCTGGTGCTGAACCCGGCGACCTCGGTGGAATGGCTGGACCATGTAATGGATAGACTCGACTTGATCCTGCTCATGAGTGTGAACCCCGGTTTTGGCGGGCAAAAGTTTATTCCGTCTACGCTGGATAAACTGCGCACCGTGCGCCAGCGCATCGAGGCGCATCAGGCACGCGGTGGCCAACCGATCTGGCTCGAAGTGGATGGCGGCGTGAAGACCGACAACATCGCTGAAATTGTGCGCGCCGGGGCTGATACCTGCGTGGCGGGCAGCGCTGTATTTGGCGCGCCGGATGCCGATGGCGGCTACCACACTGTGATGCGCGAATTGCGCCGCCAAGCCGCCGCCCATTGAACTCCTGAATAGAAATCCCTGAAAGAACGGCCATGCCACTAAGTAATCGCTCTCATCGCTCCACCCTGACCCAATTCCTGATTGAAAAGCGTCGCCGTTTTCCCAGCGCCAGTGGCGACTTCAACGCCCTGATTCTGGACGTTGCGCTGGCCTGCAAAGCGATTGCCCGTGGCGTTGCCTTTGGCGAGCTCGGCGGCATGATGGGCAACCATGCGACCGAGGCGGGTGCTTCTGTCAATGTGCAGGGCGAGGTGCAGAAAAAACTCGACGTTTTGAGCAATGACGTTTTCATCCGGCGCACGGAATGGGCTGGCAACCTGGCGGGCATGGCATCTGAAGAGATGGATTTGCCTTACCAAATTCCAGGGCAGTACCCGCGTGGCAAATATCTGCTGGTGTTTGACCCGCTGGACGGCTCCAGCAACATTGACGTGAACGTGTCGGTGGGCAGCATCTTCTCGATATTGTGCGCAAACAGGGAGGTAGAGGATACCGGGCGCGATGTGACGGAGGCCGATTTTTTGCAGGTTGGCAGCAAGCAAGTGGCCGCCGGTTACGCTTTGTATGGTCCCACCACCATGTTGGTGTTGACGGTCGGCGACGGTGTGAGCGGTTTCACGCTGGACCCAAGCCTGGGCGAGTTCATGCTCACGCACCCACAGATGCAGATTCCAGCGGACACCCAGGAGTTCGCCATCAACGCTTCCAACAGCCGGTTTTGGGAAGCACCGGTCAAGCGCTACGTGGAGGAATGCCTGGCCGGCAAGACCGGACCCAGAGCCAAGGACTTCAACACGCGCTGGATCGCCAGCATGGTGGCCGAGGCGCACCGCATCCTGATGCGTGGCGGTGTCTTCCTGTACCCGCGTGACACCAAAGATGCCGACAAGCCGGGACGATTGCGACTGCTGTACGAGGCTAATCCGGTGGGCATGATCATGGAACAGGCCGGAGGCCGAGCCAGCACCGGCTACCAGCCTATGCTGGATGTGCAGCCGACCTCGCTGCACCAGCGCATTGGTCTGGTGTTTGGTTCGAAAAATGAGGTAGAACGTATTGAGCGCTACCACGCCGAGCCAGTCCAGATTGAGTTAAGCAACCCGTTGTTTGCCGTACGCAGCCTGTTCAGGGATTGACGGCAGATTTTTTAGCTATGAATTAAATAGCTGTTAACGCAATGAATACGGGCGATTGAGCCCGATTTTACCAAAATATTTTCACTCTCGGAGACACCACCATGTCTGAACGCCATCCCATCATTGCCATCACTGGATCCAGTGGCGCGGGGACCACATCGGTCACGCACACGTTCGAGGCCATTTTTCGGCGTGAGAGGGTTAATGCCGTCATCATTGAAGGCGACAGCTTTCACCGCTATGACCGCAACACCATGAAGATCAAGGCGGCCGAAGCCGAGGCGGCCGGCAATAAGAACTTCAGCCACTTTGGCCCCGAGAACAACCTGTTCCAGGAGTTGGAGGCGCTGTTTCGTGACTATGGCAGCACCGGTATTGGCAAGCGCCGCAAGTACCTGCATGACCCGGAAGAAGCTGCCCCCTACCAGCAGGAGCCTGGCACCTTTACGCCGTGGGAAGGAGTTCCGGCCGATACCGACTTGCTGTTTTACGAAGGATTGCACGGTGCCGTGCTGACGCCTGAGGTGAACATCGCCCAGCACCCCGATTTGCTGATTGGCGTGGTGCCGGTCATCAATCTGGAATGGATTCAAAAGCTTTACCGCGACAAAAAGCAGCGTGGCTACAGCACCGAAGCGGTGACCGACACCATTTTGCGCCGTATGCCCGACTACGTGAACTACATCTGCCCTCAGTTCGTCCACACCCATGTGAATTTCCAGCGTGTGCCGATGGTGGATACATCCAACCCCTTCATTGCGCGTGACATTCCAAGCCCCGACGAGAGCATGGTGGTGATCCGCTTTGCCAACCCAAAAGGCATCGACTTCCAGTACCTGCGCAGCATGATTGGTGACAGTTTCATGAGCCGCGCCAACACCATTGTGGTACCCGGCGGCAAGATGGAACTGGCCATGCAACTGATCTTTACGCCCTTTGTGTGGCGGATGATGGAACGCAAGAAGAGGGCGTCCTGAAACCTTGCGGGACAGACCGCAGCTATGCGCAGCGAGCCAGTTCTGTCCCTAAATAGGATGGCTCCTCATCGTGCATTCACCCGGCAAATGGCCAACGCCATCCGCACGCTCAGTAGAACCACTTTTCATTCATAATTTCAGGAGATTTTCATGGCTTTTATTTCCCTGCGCCAGCTGCTCGACCATCGCAGCGGCATCCACGACGTCTTCACCTCGCCGGGCATGGCAAACGCCATCCTCTCGAGCACGAGCAAGATCTGGACCGTGGACCAGGTTCTCGCCCGGATCGGCAAGCCATATTTCGCGCCCGGCCACGGATACCAGTACTCGAACACCAACTACATC
>JADGRK010000205.1 GCA_017880985.1 Rhodoferax sp.
GCCGCCAGCAGGGCATGCGCCGTCACATCGGCCAGCAGCTCGGCTGAGGTGGGCGCGCCGATCTGGTCGTCAATCACGGTGAGTGCCTCTCGCTCAGCGGCCAGGCGCAGCATGGTCTTGGCAAAGTTGCCGCCACGGGCGGCATAGACCCAACTGGTCCTGAAAATAAGATGCTTGGAACAAGTGGCGACCAACTTCTCGCCTTCGAGTTTGGTTTGGCCATAGACACTCAAGGGGCCGGTGGCATCGCCCTCGCGCCAAGCTTGGTTGCCGCTGCCGTCAAACACGTAGTCGGTGGAGTAATGCACCAGCCAGGCACCTAGTTTTTGTGCCTCAGTGGCGAGTACGCCGGGCGCCAGGGCGTTCAGGGTGCGCGCCAATTCAGGCTCGGCCTCGGCTTTATCGACGGCCGTGTGCGCCGCGGCGTTGACGATGACATCCGGTTTGACTTGATGAATCGTTTCGGCCAGGCCGGGCAAATTGCTGAAGTCGCCACACAGTTGATCCGGGTTTTGCGTGGCATCAAAGTCCAGCGCCACCAGCTCGCCCAACAGCGACAGACTGCGCTGCAGTTCCCAGCCGACCTGGCCGTCACGGCCAAAAAGCAGAATTTTCATGAATTGCAGTCCCTAATGGCCATACTGTTTGGCCACCCAATCGCGATAGCCGCCGCTTTGCACATTGGCGACCCAATCGGGGTGATCCAGGTACCACTGCACGGTTTTGCGGATGCCAGTCTCAAAGGTCTCAGCCGGTTTCCAGCCCAGTTGTTGCTCGATCTTGCGCGCATCGATGGCGTAGCGCCGGTCATGGCCAGGGCGATCAGCGACATAGGTAATCTGCTCTTTATACGGTTTGCCGTCAGCGCGCGGTTTGAGCTCGTCGAGCAGGCGGCAGACGATGTGCACGATGTCGAGGTTGGGTTTTTCGTTCCAGCCGCCAATGTTGTAAACCTCGCCCACTAGGCCCGCTTCGAGCACGCGGCGGATCGCACTGCAATGGTCTTTGACATACAGCCAGTCACGAATCTGCTGGCCGTCGCCATACACCGGCAGCGGCTTGCCGGCCTGGGCGTTGACGATCATCAGCGGGATCAGCTTTTCAGGAAAGTGAAACGGCCCGTAGTTGTTGGAGCAGTTGGTCGTCAGTACCGGCAGGCCGTAAGTGTGGTGGTAGGCGCGCACCAGGTGGTCGCTGGCCGCTTTGGAGGCTGAATACGGGCTGTTGGGCTCGTAGCGGTGGGTCTCGGTAAAGGCCGGCTCCGTTTTGGTCAGTGAACCATAGACCTCATCGGTGGAGACGTGCAGCAGTCGGAAGGCGGCTTTGGCATCAGCGCCCAGCGCGCTCCAATAGGCGCGCACCGATTCGAGCAGATTGAAGGTGCCGACGATATTGGTCTGAATGAATTCGCCGGGGCCGTGGATGGAGCGGTCCACGTGGCTTTCGGCAGCAAGATTCACTACGGCGCGTGGTTGGTACTTTGCCAGCAGGCTTGCGACCAGCGTCGCATCGCCAATGTCGCCCTGTACAAACACGTGGCGCGCATCATCTGCCAGTGCCGCCAGGTTTTGCAGATTGCCCGCGTAGGTGAGCTTGTCGAGATTGATGACCAGCTCATCTGACTGGGCCAGCCAATCGAGTACGAAGTTGCTGCCAATAAAGCCGGCACCGCCGGTGACGAGAATACCCATGGTTAACGACGTCCCTGAAAGTAATGACTGGCGCAATTATCGCTACTCAATCTCGCGCCGAACTGACGGCGCCAGGCCACCTTGGTGAATTTGCCATCAGCCGCCGGATTCAAGCGTGAACGATGCGTGCTTGTCCTGGCCGAGCACCTCTGCCATTTGTGGCAACGCCAGCTGCAATGCCGCCTTCAGGGTATGTGGCGGGTTAATGACAAACATGCCGCTGGCAGGCAGGCCGGGGCGGATCACTTCCCCGGCTTCGTCGGAAGTCAACTTGCTGGATTTGACGGTCAGGGTCGCGTTCAGCCAGGGTTTGCCAGCTTTGGTAGCCAGGGTCTTGAGCTTGCGCGGCAGGTCGTGCGCCTCGGGGCGCGGAATGATCGGGTACCACACGGCGTAGCTGCCGGTGGCAAAGCGGGTCAACGCATCAGCCATCATGGCGACAACGCGGGCATAGTCGGTTTTGATTTCGTAGCTTGGGTCGCACAGCACCAGGGCCCGGCGCGATGGGGGTGGCAAGAACTTCTTGAGGCCTTCAAAACCATCCTCGCGCAACACGGCGACCTGGCGCCCTGCCTCCAGTTGGGCAATGTTGGCGGACAGCGTTTTGGCATCGGTGGGGTGGATCTCGAACAGTTTGAGTTTGTCGCGTTCACCCAGCAGGCGTTGGATGATGAATGGTGAGCCGGGATAGACCTTGTGGCTGCCCTTGTTGTTGAAGCTGGCGACCAGGTCGAGGTAGTCTTTAAGCGCCGGGGCCACGGTGTCTGCCGTGGTCTTGGGAATCGCTACTGATTTTGTAGCTGTCCGGGCTTGATTGACAGGAACTACAGGACTATTCAATGCCAAAACAAGACGCAAAAAGCCATTTCCAGCCTCGCCGCTGGTGGCGGCATAGTCACCATCGAGCCGATACAAACCAGCGCCGGCATGGGTATCAAAAACTGTCAACGCCGTGTCTTTCTGCAGCAAATGCCGCAGGATGGCCAGCAGCACGGTATGTTTGAGGACATCGGCGTGGTTGCCGGCATGGAAGGCGTGGCGATAACTGAACATGGGCGAATGGTAACCGGCACCGGGCGCCCTGGTGCAATTCGAATGGCTGCAACAGCGGTGGCTGGGCGGCTTTGCAGCGGAGCGGGCATTGATTTTGAAGGTACGGTCGCTAGCATGCCTGCTTTTGATCACGTCACCCTGCTGGATGAGGCGCACGCAATGGTCGCGCGAGACATCAGGGCGTTGGCATCAGGCGAACCTGTTCGACCCGGTGGAAAGTGCGACGTGGCGGCCGGGGTGCTCAGGCGTGCGGCACTTCTGGCATTGAACCAGCGGGCGATTGGCTCAGCATCAGGAAAGCGGCTGCGAGCCGCTTTCTTACACAAAATCAGGCTGTAGCTACCGTGGAATAGGCTCAGCATGCTACGTTGTATATAGCAAATTGTGGCCTCCGATAGTGGACTGATGGGCCTGAAGCGGTTGGTTCATGGGCGTGCAATCGATGCTGCCCGCTGGTGTAGAGTTGAAGTGATGAACCCAATCTCCAGAGGGACCGCCATGCAACCAATTACTGTGAACGCCGCTTTGGCGGCCCAAGTGCTCGACATCGCCCGCGAGGCAGGCGTGGCCATCATGAGCGTTTACCAGGAGTTGTGCCGCTGCGCCGCGGGTGCCAAGCCGGTTTTGGTGACCTACAAGGCCGATGACAGCCCGCTCACCCGCGCAGACCTGCTGGCGCACCAGGTTATTGCAAAAAGACTGGCAGCCCTCACGCCAGAGATTGCGGTGGTTTCTGAAGAGGATGAGCCGTCTCTCAAACACCGCCAACCCAAAGGCGATTTCTGGTTGGTCGATCCGCTGGATGGCACCAAGGAATTCCTGGCGCAAAACGGGGAGTTCACTGTGAACATTGCCTTGATCCGGGATGGCCAAGCCGTCCTGGGCGTGGTGCTGGCGCCGGCACTCGGACAAGCCTATTGGGGTGCGGAAGGGCTGGGGGCCTGGCGCGACAAGGCTGGACGAGTGAAGCCAATTCAGGTGGTCAAACCGCTTGCACCCAACCAACCAGTGCGCGCAGTCGCCAGCAAAAGCCACATGAACGCCGAGACCGTTGCGTTCCTGGACCGGCTGGGTCCGTACCTGCTTGTCCAGGCCGGCAGTTCGCTGAAGTTTTCCCGCGTGGCAGAAGGCGCGGCGGAGGTGTACCCCCGTCTTGGACCGACCTGTGAATGGGACACCGCAGCGGCCCAAGCCATTGTTGAAGCCGCTGGTGGCCATGTGTCCAAGCTCGATGGCGACCCTTTGCGCTACGGCAAGCCGGATGTGCTCAACCCACATTTTGTCGCGTCAAGCGTGCCACTGCGCGATTTGCTCAGACCCTGATGTGAGGGCCAATCTTGAGTAGTATTTTCAAGCGGCACTCATGAAGCCTTCAGAAAGCGCTATTCAAAATGACCAGCTTTGCGCCTCGCGGCTATGGCGTCAAGCGGGTTTATCGCCGAATGAATTCATTGAGGCGCTGTGAAATATTGCCCGACCTGTCGCACCAACCCGGTCGACGGCGAGCCCTCGTTCGAGCCTCGCAGAGGCCGAACGACATGGGCCGGAGTCCGTAAGCCAGACCGCCCGCCATGCGCGAGGTCTTTGCAATGACCTCGAAGATCCAGCGGTTAAGAATTCACCTGTAAGAGGAACTGCAAGCCGAGAATCGGAAGATTTCGCCGAATCTCTTATAATAATATGCTTCGCAGCGCTTTTGTGGCTCCGCGGCGAGGCCAGATCACCACCTAAGAGATTCCCATCAGAGGAACGCCGACCGTGGAAAAGAGCCCGACAAACCCTCCTTTTAAAGAGAAATCTCATGTCAACTTTCAGCGCAAAACCCGCTGAGGTCGTGCACGAGTGGTTTGTGATTGACGCGACCGACAAGGTCCTCGGACGAGTAGCCAGCGAAGTTGCTCTCCGTTTACGCGGCAAACACAAGGCCATTTACACGCCTCACGTCGATACCGGTGACTTCATGGTCATCATCAATGCAGCCCAGTTGCGCGTCACCGGCGCCAAATCGACTGACAAAATATACTACAGCCACTCGGGTTATCCGGGTGGCATCTCCAGCGTCAACTTTCGTGACATGCAAGCCAAGTTCCCGGGCCGCGCCCTGGAAAAAGCCGTCAAGGGCATGCTGCCCAAGGGGCCGCTGGGCTACGCCATGATCAAGAAGCTCAAGGTCTATGCCGGTGCCGAGCACCCGCATACGGCCCAGCAACCCAAAGTGTTGGAAATTTAAGGAGCCACTGATGATTGGTGAATGGAACAATGGTACCGGCCGTCGCAAATCGAGCGTCGCCCG
>JADGRK010000206.1 GCA_017880985.1 Rhodoferax sp.
GGCCGACAGCGACAATCTGCCGCCGCCCGATCTGATCGCGCAAGAAATTGTGGATGACCTGGAGGCGGCGCTGGAACAGTTCCGGCTGATTGCGGGAAGTCTTGACGACGACGTGGCAGAGACCGTGGCTGGCTGAGTTGTTTCAGCCGCGCTATCGCCTCAGCGACACTGCCAGTCCGGCAGCATGATGAATTCCTGCAAAATGGCCGCTTCAAACCCGTATTCAGGAGAGCCCTATGTCGCGCACCATTCAACAACTATTTGATCTCAGCGGCAAGACCGCGCTGGTGACCGGCGGCTCGCGTGGCCTGGGCCTGCAGATGGCGCACGCGCTGGGCGAGGCCGGTGCCAGGGTGATGCTGAGCGCGCGCAAGGCCGACGAGCTGGAGCAGGCCACTGCCGAGCTGCAGGCGGCCGGTATTGACGCGCGCTGGATCGCCGCTGACTGTGCCAAAGAAGCCGATATTCACCGCCTGGCCGACGAGACGCTGCAACGCATGGGGGATGTGGACATTCTGGTCAACAACGCCGGTGCCGCCTGGGGCGCGCCCGCCGAAGACCATCCGATTGATGCCTGGGACAAGGTGATGAATCTCAACGTGCGCGGCTACTTTATTCTGAGCCAGGTGATCGCCAAAAAAAGCATGATTGACCGCCGCTCGGGGCGCATCATCAATGTGGCATCGATTGCCGGGCTCGGTGGCAACCCGACCGGCTTGAACACCATCGCCTACAACACATCCAAAGGCGCGGTGATCAATTTCACCCGGGCGCTGGCGGCCGAATGGGGTCATTACAACATCAACGTCAATGCCATCTGCCCCGGCTTTTTTCCAAGCAAGATGACCATGGGCACACTCAAAGCGCTGGGCGAGGAAAGGCTGGCGGCCGGCGCGCCGTTGAAACGCCTGGGCGATGATGAAGACCTCAAAGGCTTATGCGTGCTGTATGCATCCGCTGCGGGTAAACACATCACGGGTCAGTGGCTGGCGGTGGATGGCGGCGTCAGCGTGGTCCTGGGCGGCTAATATGATGGCCCCCACGCTTGTCGCTGCGCGTACGGCGCTGCCCCCCGAGGGGGCTGGCCTTGCTTGGGGCGGCCCGGCGCGGCGGCCTCTCGTGGCCTCCACGCTTGTCGCTGGTCCATTGCCATGAATTTCGGCGTTGCCATTCCGTTTGTCGATCTGCTCGGCTTTGAGCTGCACCTGTATGAGGGGGGTCGCTCGGAACTGGTCTATCAGCCCAAACCGGAACATCTCAACTCTTTCAACGTGACGCACGGCGGCGCCCTGATGACGCTGCTCGATGTGACCATGGCCGTGGCGGCGCGCAGCGTGCAAAAAGACATGGGTGCGGTCACGATCGAGATGAAGACCAGCTTCATGCAGCCCGCGCGTGGCAAGCTCACGGCACGCGGTCATTTGATGCACCGCACTCCCACCATGGCGTTCACCGAAGGCACTGTATTTGACGAAGCCGGGCGCGCCTGTGCCCACGCCACCGGTACCTTCAAATATGTCAGACGGCTGCCGACCGGGCCCAAAAGCACCGATGTGCCCAACGTGATTGCCACCGATTAATTTTCCTGGAGACCTCTGATGCCACAAAACAAGCAAATCCATCTCGATAATCGCCCCACGGGCGAGGCCGTCGCCAGCAACTTCAAGTTGGTCATCACCGACACACCGGCACTTGAGCCGGGACAAGTGCTGGCGCGCCACCATTTTTTGAGCCTCGACCCCTACATGCGCGGCCGCATGAATGACGCCAAGAGCTATGCCGCGCCGCAGGCGCTGGGTCAGACCATGGGCGGCGGGACCGTGGGCGAAGTGCTGGAGTCCAGGAACGCCAAATTTGCCGTCGGTGACAAGGTCGTTGGTATCGGTGGCTGGCAGCAATACAGCGTGGTCGATGCCGACCAACCTGGTGCTCTGCGCAAGGTCGATACCAGCCGCATTCCATTGAGCGCTTACCTCGGTGCAGTGGGCATGCCTGGCGTCACCGCCTGGTATGGCCTGGTCAAAATCATTGAGCCCAAACCGGGCGAGACGATGGTGGTGAGCGCCGCCACCGGTGCCGTCGGCAGCGCCTTTGCAGCGCTGTCCAAAGCACGTGGCTGTCGCACGGTGGGTATTGCCGGTGGCCCGGCCAAATGCAAATATGCGGTTGAAGAGCTCGGCTTTGACGCCTGCATCGACTACAAGCTTCACCCGGATGCAGGCGCGCTCTCCAAGGCACTCAAGGAGGCCTGCCCCAAAGGCATCGATGGTTATTTTGAAAATGTCGGTGGCATGGTGCTCGATGCCGTGCTGACGCGCATGAACGCCTTTGGCCGTATCGCCGTCTGCGGCATGATTGCTGGCTATAACGGCGCGCCGCTGCCGTTGACCTATCCGGCGCTGATTCTGATGAATCGCCTGAAAGTGCAGGGTTTTATCGTCAGCGAACACATGGAAGTCTGGCCCGAGGCGCTCAAGGAACTAGGCACCCTGGTGGCCACCGGCAAACTGCGCGCCCGTGAGTCGATTGCGCCAGGAATTGAGTCTGCCCCCGAAGCCTTTTTGGGCCTGCTTAAAGGCAAAAACTTTGGCAAGCAACTGGTCAGGTTGATCGAATGAGTTTGCGGTCACGCGGGAGCTCCAGAGTTGTCATTGCGGTCACGCGGGAGCTCCAGAGTTGTCATTGCGGGCTTGACCCGCAATCCATGGATGCCGGATCAAGTCCGGCATGACAGCCGCTGGACGCCCGCACGCCAATGATTTGAGGACATCCGCATGACAGACATCATTCTTCACCACTACCCGACCTCACCGTTCTCCGAAAAAATCCGGCTGGTGCTGGGCTACAAACAGCTGGCCTGGAAGTCGGTCATCATCCCGGCGATCCTGCCCAAACCCGATGTGCTGGCGCTCACCGGCGGTTACCGCAAAACGCCGTTCATGCAGATCGGCTCGGACGTGTATTGCGACAGCGCCTTGATCTGCGATGTGCTGGAGCACCTGCAACCCACGCCGACCCTGTACCCCGATGCAGCCAAGGGCCTGGCGCGCATCGTGGCGCAGTGGGCTGACAGCACGCTGTTCTGGGCGGCGATGGCGTACAACCTGCAACGCCAGGGTCTCGCGGCGATGTTCGAAGACGCGCCGACCGAGGCCGCTAAAGCCTTTGGGGCCGACCGTGCCGCCATGGCGGTGGGCATGACGCGCCTGCGTCCGGCGGATGCCAGCGCAGCCTACAAGTCCTACCTGCGGCGCATCGCCAACCTGCTCGAAGGGCAAGACTTTTTGCTCGGCAGCGCGCCTTGTGTGGCCGATTTTGCGGCCTACCACCCGCTCTGGTTCTCGCGCGTGCGGGTGCCGGTGATGGCGGGCATTCTTGACGCCACACCGGCGGTGCTGGTCTGGATGGACCGCATGGCGGCGCTGGGGCACGGCTCGATGGAGAAGTTTTCTGCTACAGACGCGATAGCTGTCTGCGCAGCATCGATGGGGGCTACAACCCTAAATGACACTTATTTTCAGGACGACCACGGCATTCCGCTGGGCAGCCGTGTGACGGTCGCCGCCGAGAGTTTTGGTGCCGAGACCACGCAGGGCGAGCTGATCGCTGCGACCCGCAGCTACTTCACGCTGCGCCGCGTCGATGAGCGCGCGGGCGTGGTTCAGGTGCATTTCCCGCGTATCGGTTACGTCCTGAAAAAGGTCGAAGCCTGAACCGATTAATAAGATATTCACAGGAACATCATGATCACTGATTTCAAAAACAAAACCGCTGTCCTGACTGGCGCTGGCTCTGGCTTTGGCCTCGAGTGCGCGCGCATTGGTGCCCGTTTGGGCATGAATCTGGTGTTGGCCGACGTGCAGCAGGATGCGCTTGACCAAGCTGCAGCCGAGCTACAGGCCGCTGGCGCGCCGGTGCTGGCGGTCAAGGTGGATGTCTCCAGGGCGAGCGAGGTTGAGGCTTTGGGCCGCGCCGTGCAACAACGCTTTGGTGCGCCGCATTTGGTCTTCAACAACGCCGGTGTGGGTGCCGGTGGCCTGATCTGGGAGAACAGCGCGCAAGACTGGGACTGGGTGCTGGGCGTTAACCTGATGGGCGTGGTCCACGGCGTGCGCGTGTTCACGCCGATGATGCTGGAGGCCGCCAAAACCGACCCCAGTTATCAGGGCCATATCGTCAATACGGCCAGCATGGCGGGCTTGCTCAATGCCCCCAACATGGGCGTCTATAACGCCAGCAAACACGCGGTGGTGAGCATCAGCGAGACGCTCTATCAGGACCTGGCGCTGGTCACGGATCAAATCAGCGCCTCGGTGTTGTGCCCGTTCTTTGTGCCGACCGGCATCAGCCAGAGCCAGCGCAACCGCCCGCAAGAATTCACGACCCGGGGCAGCCAGCCGACGCGCAGCCAACTCATCGGGCAGGCCATGAGTGACAAGGCGGTGAGTTCAGGCAAAGTCAGTGCGGCCGAGGTGGCGCAAAAAGTGTTCGACGCGGTCGCCGCTGGCCAGTTCTATATCTACAGTCACCCCAAAGCGATTGGCTCGGTGCAGACCCGGCTCGAAGACATCATGCTGGCGCGCAATCCGACCGACCCCTTCAGCCAGAAACCGGAGCTGGGTCTGGAACTGAAGCGGGCTTTGCGCGCTGTGAGCTGACAGGTGGCTGATTCCAGCGGCGCTGGGTGGCGTCCAGGATTGAATCAGGGTCGTTAAACTCACTCGCCGAGCTTCGATCCGGGCTCGGTCCGATGGTACCTGTGGCACACTCGCTGCCATTGTTTCAAGATTAGCCAGCGCCACGCTGGCTCCTTTCCAAGTCATGCAGAAAATCATCGCGCAGATCGCGCAGGAAATCCGGGTTCAACCAAAACAAGTGCAGGCCGCGGTCGAGCTGCTGGATGGCGGCGCCACTGTGCCCTTCATCGCCCGCTACCGCAAGGAAGTGACGGATGGTCTGGACGACATCCAGCTGCGCGAACTGGAAGCCCGGCTGAGCTATCTGCGCGAGCTGCGGGATCGCCTGCAGACC
>JADGRK010000207.1 GCA_017880985.1 Rhodoferax sp.
CAACTGTAGCCAGACTTGTTCCGGCGAAACACTCGACTGCAGGATGAAAGTGCCACCCGAGACCAGACCGAGCAAAGGGTTGGTGTGGCTGAAGACCTTGTGATCGGGTGAAAGTACGACCTCCACATCTTCGAGTTCGGCGTTGGTCAGCTTGACCGGCTCGGGGCTCAGAGTGATGTAGTAGTTGGTGGGGGAACCGCTTTTCTCCGAGCCGTATTTGGGTGCTGATTTAGAGTGCATGCCGAGCACGCCGGCCAGGATGTCGGTGAGCAGCTTGCCGGTCGCGATGGTGCCGTAGCCACCGATGGAATGGAAGCGCACCCGAATGGCGGCTTTGGGCAACAGCCTCGGGTTGGCCTCGGTGGCCAGCGCCATCAGTTCGGTTTCAGGGTAGGCCGCTTTGAGCCGCGCCTGTAGTTCGGCTACGCGCGGCGATGGCGTCTTGGAGAAGAACTGTGAGCCCAGGTAGATCAGCGGTGCGGCGTTGCCGTCCTCCATGTTCTTGAAAGCGGCGATCAGATGGCGCGGTTGCAGGTCGTGGCCACCCAAGCCAAAGATCGCCGTGGTCAGTCGGGGGCTGGCAGCGAGCGCCGGAATGCCGGGATGGCGCAATTGCACCGTGTTCTCTTGCGCCTTGAAGAGTGCCTGCGTCACCAGACTGGTGAGTGCGGTCTGGTCGGAACGCTCCAGCACTGTGACGGCTTTCTTGCCCTTGAGCGCAGCGATCAACTCCGCTTCAGGAAAGGGCTGCAACAGTTTGACGGCGATCAAACCGACTTTTTTGCCCTGACTGCGCAGGTAAGTGACGACCGCTTCCACGTCGTCGGTAACGGAGCCGAGGCCGACCATGACGGTCTGGGCATCGTCGCACATGAAGGTCTGCACCGGCTCATACTTGCGCCCGGAAAGCAGGGCGTACTCGTCCATGGCCTGACGTACGAAGGCGGGGATGGCGTTGGCGAAGTGGGTGCGGTGATCGACCGCACCGGCCTGGAAATCAGATTGGTTTTGAACCGCACCGGTAAGCCCCGGGTTGTTCACATCGACCAGCGCGGGAACCAATTGGCGCGTGCCTTTCTCAAAGGCATTGACCCACTGGCGCTGCCACTGAGCGTGCAGTTCTTCGGGTAACCAACCCAGCGTCTGGGCGACGAGTTCGCCGGCGTTGTCGGGCTCGATTTTGGCAGCGTTGGTCGCAAGATAGTCATGCAGTTTGGCTGAATTGGCCTCGGTCAGGTCCGCCTGGTGCTTGGAGAGGTATTGCTGCAACTGGGTCACCCGGCCTTTGGCGCCGTAGAGCATCTCCTGCGCCAGCGTCGGCGCCTTGATGCGTCCGGCTGGGTCACCCAGGTACTCGGCCAGCAGCGCAGGCTCGGGCAGCAGTGCCTCGCACAGCATGTGGCTGGTGGCAAAGCCGTCCATCGCGTTGGCCACGGGGATCAGCGAGAGCGAGGCGACACGATAGGAAATGGCGGCCAGGTCAGCGGCTTCCTGCGGGTTGGCGCCGAACAAAATGGTGTAGCCCGAGGACAGCAGCGCATAGACATCGTCGTGCCCGGCCATGACGTTGAGGGAGTGCTTGGAGACCACGCGCGCGGCGACTTGCAGCACGAAGCCGCCGACTTTTTTGCCGACCGTGACGTAGTGCGATTCGAGCGCGTACAAGATGCCCTGGCTCGAAGAAGCGTTTGAAATGAACTGGCCACCGGTCAGTGCCGCGCCGAGTGCGCCGCTTTGCGCCGAATGCTCACCCTCGGGGCCGAAGAAGAAGGGGTGTTGGCCCCAGACATTGATGCCACCTTCGGCGCGAGCGGCTTCGAAGATCTCGGCGATTTCAGTCGATGGCGTAATCGGGAAGCCGATCACGCCGCCGCAAACATGGTTCATGACGTAGGCGACGGCGCCGTTGCCGTGGATGACGTTGGGGATGCCGGGATATTTCGCTTTATTGACTTTCATCTTGCTGTGTCCGTGTGTTGTCAGGTGATCGTTCCACGCCCGCTTCCAAGCACCTGCGCTGATGGCGCGGCAGGCGCTAACCCGGGCTTTCACGACGCGACCAGAGATTTTCCGGGCAACAGACGGGCAAGTGGCTTAACACCCGCCCAAGATGGGCAGACGAGAAGTCGGGCCTCTCGTCTGTTCGTGAGCCTCTAGTATAAGAAGTTTGTGGTCTCAAGGAGAGTTGATGCAAGCTGGCAGGTCGCTAATTCAGGAAGAAGCGGCGGTCGCTCCGGCGGGTTGGACATGGCTCATGGCATGTTCACCCATGGTGGTAATCGTCAGACCGGGGTTGACACCCAAATTGGCGCTGATCATCGATCCGTCGCATAGCACCGGTGCCGGCGCCTCAATCGGAGACAAGTTGGGTACTGGCTTGAAGAAGCTTTTTGGCAAGTAGTCACCGTCCAGTATGCGCAAGGAGCTATCGAACTAATAGCATTCGAGATTCAGACTGCACTCGCCTTGATCATGTCGGCAGCCTTTTCCGCGATCATGATGGTGGGTGCATTGGTGTTGCCGGACACCAGCTGAGGCATGATGGATGCGTCCACCACGCGGAGGTTTTCAATACCGTACACCTTGAGCGTTGGGTCTACCACGGCCATCGGGTCGCTGGCCGGGCCCATCTTGCAGGTGCTGCAGGGGTGGTATTCGGTATCGGCGCGATCACGCAGAAACTGCTCGATCTGGATCGGGTCGTTGCGCTCGAATGGGTAGAGCATGCTGCCCCGGTATGGCGCAAAGGCTTGGCCTTGCATAATATCGTAGCCGATTTGTGTGCCCTTGACGAGGCTTGCCATGTCGCGCGGGTCGGACAAAAACTGCGGGTCGATCAGGGGGGCGTCTTTGGCATTGGCGCTTTGTAGGGTGACGCTGCCACGACTCTTGGGGCGCATCAGCGTCACATGCAAGGTGTAACCGTGGCCGAGGTGATTTTTGCGGGTGTGGTCGTCAACAATCCCGGTGCACAGAGCCAGCTGGATGTCGGGGGACTTTTCGGTCTTGTCGGCAAACAGGAAGGCCTGCGATTCAGCGACGTTGCTGGTGATGATGCCCTTGCGCTGTTTGCGCCATTCGAAGATGCTGCGAACAATCTTTGCCAGCCCTGACCCGGAAATCCCGAAAGTTGATTCCTTGCGCTGCGTGCGGTAGATCAAAACGGCGGTGACATGGTCGTGCAGGTTTTGGCCAACACCCGGCAGGTCATGCGCTACATGGATGCCATGCTGGCGCAGGTGGGCAGCGGGTCCGATGCCGGAGAGCATGAGTAACTGGGGCGAGCCGTAGGCGCCGCCGGACAGAATCACCTCCCGCCTGGCTTTGACCTGCTGTGTTTGTCCCTCTTTCAGGAACTCGGCGCCGACGGCACTCTTGCCTTCCAGGAGAATGCGTTGGGTGTGGGCCTGGGTGATGACGGAGAGATTGGGCCGCGTCAGATGGGGTGTGATATAGGCCTTGGCGGCGCTGCAGCGCTCGCCATTCTTTTGCGTCACCTGCGCCGGGGAACAACCAAACTGGGAGGCACCGTTGTAGTCCCTGGTTTGGGGCAGACCCTGCTCGGTGCAGGCCGCCAGAAAAGCGTCGTTAATCGGGCTGGGGCTGCGCAGATAAGTTACGTTCAGGGGGCCACCGGTGCCGCGGTAGTCATCCGCACCGAAGCACTCGTTGTTCTCGGAGCGCTTGAAGAGGGGCAGAACGTCCTTGAATGACCAACCGGGGTTGCCCAGTTCGGCCCAGTGCTCGTAGTCCAGCTGGTTGCCGCGGGTGTAAACCATGGCGTTTACCGAGCTGCTACCGCCCATCACCTTGCCGCGCGGCTGAAAACCACGACGCCCGTTCAGGCCCGGCTGGGGAACGGTGTTGAAGTTCCAGTTGTGGATGCCGAGCGCCGCGGTGGCTGCAAAGCCCAGCGGCGCCTGGATGAACGCCGAGGTGTCGGGTCCGCCGGCTTCAAGCAAGCAGACGGAAACCTTGGGGTCTTCAGACAAGCGACTGGCGACCACACAACCCCCTGCACCGCCGCCGATCACAACGTAATCAAATTCTTGCACTTGCATTTTGGGAGACTTTCTTGACGGGGTGACTACCGGGTGAGGAAATCCAGATATTTGGTGGCAAATTTTCCGTAGGGCGGCCACAGGAATTTGATCGCACTGAATGGGGCCTGGTAGAACACCGGGCGCATTTTGGAAAAGGTGACGAAACCGTCGTAACCGTGGTAATGGCCCATGCCACTGTCGCCCACGCCGCCGAAAGGGAGATCGTGCTGGCCGACATGGAACAGCCCATCATTCACGCTGACACCGCCCGACATGACGTGGCGCAACAAATGGTTCACCAGGGACTTGTCGTTGCTGAAGGGGTACAGCGCCAGTGGACGGGGTCCGGCGTTGATGGCCTGAATGGGTTCTTCAATCGACGCGTAAGCAATGATCGGCAGCACCGGGCCAAAGATTTCCCGGGTGCGCAGGGCGCAGTCCGGGGGTGCGTCGAGCACGATATGGGGCGCAATCTTGCGGGTGGCGCTATCCCACTTCTTGCCTGGAACGAGTTGCACCAGGGTGGCGCCACGTTCTTGCGCTTCTTCCATGGCGGCAACCACGCGGTTGAACGAGCGTTCATCGATCATGGATGTGTAGTCAGGGGTCTCCAGTGTGGGGTAGCGCGTGCTCACAATTTCTTTGGCCATGGCTGCAAATTCGTTTACCTTGGCACTGGGGATGTACAGGTGGTCGACAGTGGTGCAAATTTGTCCCGCGTTGAAGCACTTCACAAATAGCAGGCGCTCGGCCGCCTTCCGCAAGGGGTAGTCGTCGCAGATGATGGCTGGAGATTTGCCGCCCATTTCCAGCGTCACAGGGCACAGATTGGGGGCTGCTGCTGCCATGACGGCGCGGCCAGTCAGCCCGGAGCCGGTAAACAGCAGGTGGTCAAATTTGAGCTTCGAAAACTCGATGCCGACACCGCCGGTTTCGTCGAAGAAGGCGAGCTTTTCCCTGGGGAAATAGGCCGGGCA
>JADGRK010000208.1 GCA_017880985.1 Rhodoferax sp.
TGAGGGTGCCGCGAATGGGCTGGGTTTTGGCATCGTGACGGAAGTTACTGATTTCGATGTGAATTTTTGGGCTAGATGGCTGATTCCTCGTCCGATTCGAGCACCGCCGGTGTAGCCCGTCCACGGTCGGTGTCGCCGGTTTCTATCCTGCCGTCATCCTCTGGTGTTGGTTCTTCCTCGTTCAGTCCCAGTTCATGCGCGCGGGCCTTGGCGCGCAGCACGAGCAGCATTTCAATAAACAGGTCAGGGCACTCGTGGCGCAATAACCATGCGACTTGCATCCAGTCCCGATCGGCGACTTCATCTTGTTCGACGCGCGGCTTTATATAGGCCGATGCCAGCAAGGCTGATTCTGTGAGCATCTCGCCGTCGTCCTCGACCGCATCAAAGGTGCCGGTGCGGGCAAAAGCTTCAATCCGGCTCCATTTTTCTTCAAAATAGTCAGCCAGCGCTTCGCTGCCGCCCTCCAGGTCGCCCATCGCGTTCAGGAACTCAAGGGGGTCAGCGTCTTCCCGGAAAATGACCGAGTTGACCATGCCGCGCAGGTAGCTGCGGGTCAAGTCCTTGTACTGCTTTTCAATCACCACGGCGCGGGCAAACTGCGCTGGTGTGACCAGCAGATTGATGACCGATTCTTTGGAGTTGTCGTACTCGCGGATCACCGCCAGGAGGTCCTTGGGCGGCAACTGCTCCAGCACCACCATTAATGCCGCGTCTCCCTGGGTGTCGGCCAGTTCAACCAGGGCGGATTCGGCGCCGACGATGTCGCCCGCGGCAATCAGACTTTGGGTTTTTGCGATGAGGGCAAGGTGGTTCATTGATGATTCCTGATTTTTCAACTCTGACGGTCAATCTTTGCGATCAAAACCTTGCTCGACCATCCAGTCGGCACCGGCCTCTTCACGGGCATTGGCATCCATCTCTTCTGAATCATCGAGCAGGTTCAAGCCATCGTTTCCATCGGCGTCGCTGTCGTGATCGTCATTGATGCGTTTGATTGCTGGTGCAATACGTGGCTTGCTGTACATGTATTCCAGACCCGCCGCCACGGTCAAAAACCATTCACCCCGGGGCTCCTTCAGCACGACCTGGGTCAAGTCGAGCGCCCAGGGTGGCAGTTGCAATGCGTCGGCAATGCTGTCCCAGTCCGGGAATGCATCGGATTCATGCATCAGCAGGTGATCCATCACCGCTGGCAACTTGAAGTGAAATCCTTTGTGGAATATCACCGCCACCATCTCGGGACTGAGTTCAATCATCTGGAGCAAAAACGGAAGTTCGCCGCGTCGCTGCGTCAAGCGCTGGTGCAACACGTCACGGCCTTCAGAGTCGAAGGTCAGATCGTCCATTTCAGCCTGGTAAGACGAATGGAGTTCGCGAAAGAAAGGGGAAATGCTCATTGGTTCTGGTTCTTCATGTCAATTGGCTCTGAAAGTAATCGGTCAAAGTAGTTTTTCCATATATCGCGCGCTGTATCGATTGGGCTGTCAAGCAGGTTGCGCCGCCGGTTGTCGTCATATGTCTGGCGTTTGGCCGCATCAGCGAGCACCGCGTAAGCTTCTTGAGCCGCCCGAAACTGCTCCGGCGCAGTGGCGGCGGCGTTTCTGTCAGGGTGGTGCAGAGACGCTTTTTGGCGAAACGCCTTCTTGATATCGGAGAGTGTTGCAGCGCTGCTGAGCCCAAGGGCTGCGTAGTGGTCTGTCATGGGTACTCTGGCTGTAGCTGTGGCGAGGGTAAAAAATATCCCCAATCTCTGGCGCTGTGCCAGAGACGAAGTACCGAATTACGTTGTTGCGGTGACCTTCTTGCGCTCGGCTGCAAGCGTCGCCCGCACTTGGGCCACGGTGACAGCTTTTGCCGGATCGGACCTCAAAGCGTCACAGGCTGGACCTGCTTGTTCGGCCAGCCATTTTTCTACAACGCGGTCACGGGTCATCAGAATGCGTAACCCGTCCCGGATCACTTCGCTCTCAGTCGCGTATTCGCCGGTTGCGACCTTGGCTTTAACCAGGTCCGCCATCTGATTGGGCAGCGTGATGCTGAATTGCTGGGTTGTGCGCACAAAAGTTCTGACTTGTTTTAATAGGATTTAATCCTACACTATTTGCGGCTTGTGCACCGACATGGCTATTTCGACCTTTCAGGGGAAAAGGGAATACCGGCTCAGTCTAGGAATGGAAATGCGCGGAGCATTGTTGAGCAGCACTGCCTAGTTGAGTGCGGCAGCCCAGTCGGGGCACGCTGTGCTGGCACCACGCTACCGGAGGCTTTCGTATGGAATAGGCACTCCTTCATGCAGCCGCGCTACTTCCTGGACCAGGAAGGGAAAGCGTTGGGTCAAATCACTTTTCATAACAAGATAATTATAAGTATGCTTACTAAATGAATAGTTCGGATTGCAGGAAAAGTTGGACTAACTGCTTTGCCCGTAGCACAGCGGCCGATCGATCTGATCTGTCGATCTGATCTCGGCGGGCATGAAGTAACCAAGTAAGGTGCAGCGTCGAACGCGGGCCAATGCTTGGCTGACAAAACCAACTGCTCAATTGAGAAAGGATTACCGAGGCAATGCGCTTGCCAATAAAGTTGGAAGGACACAAAACGCACCTGGACTTCTCAGAATGGAAGCAACATTCGCAATTGCGGACATTCGAGTCTGAGACTCCACGTCGTCTGTGGGCACCGAGCCGCTTCTGACGACCGGCTGGAAATGAGCACCCTGGCAATTCAAAGTACGCCAAAATACAGAAAAAGTACGATCTGCCATGATTCAAACTGTGCCACGGCAGCAACAGGTTTACGAGTGAACATGACGTAGCATGAGTCCGAAATCCGACTACAACCACAACCACTGAAGGAGACAGACAATGATCGACATGCCCCTTTCCCATGAAGCCCGGCGAATGAGTCGCATCGCCCTGGGCGACCTGGTGTATCGCAGCGCAAAGAAATATGGCAAGCGCAATGCGATCATGGATGGCGACCTGCACCTGAGTTACGCCGAGTTGGACGCGCGCAGTTCCCAATTCGCACATTACCTGTTGGAGCATGTGGGCAGCGGCCGACAGATTGGCATGCTGTGCGCTAATTCGGCTGACATGCTGGTGGCGGTCAACGGCATTCACAAGTCCGGCAACATCTGGGTGCCAGTCAACACCAAACTGGAGCCTGGCACCATTGACTATGTTCTGCGTCACGCCGAGGTCAGCTGTGTGGTCGTCGACGAAGCCATCCGCACGCAGCCTGGTATGGCACCACTGCTAAATGTGCTGGCTTTGCCGCTTGTTGTGACGATGGGCGACTCTGCCGACCGCGGTGCCACTACGCTGGCGAACGCGCAGCAAGGGCGCCCCCCGGATTTGCCTGAGATCGAGATTGATGGGCACCAACCGGCACTGCTCATGTACACCAGCGGCACCACCGGGCACCCCAAGGGCGTGGTGCATTCGCACCTCTCCGTTTACAGCGCGATCATGGGGAATATCGCCAATTTTGGCCTCACGCAGGACGACGTCATAACCGGACTGCTGCCGCTGTTCCATTGCGCACAGCATGTGCTGGCCGCCAGCGCCTGTGCCATTGGCGCCAGCTTGGTGCTGGCCCGTGGGTTTGTACCTGGCGCGGTGGCGCGCATGGTCACCGAAGAGAAAGTGACGATTTTTGTGGGCTTGCCCATGATGTACGCGGCGCTGCTGGCCGATACCACCTATGCCACGCCAGACTACTCCGCCGTGCGCCTGTGTATCTATGCCATGGCGCCCATGCCGCAACCCTTGATTCAGGCAATCGCCAGCAAAATGGCACCCCACATTTTGCTGGCCACGGGACAAACGGAGATTTACCCCATCACCATGAGTTTCGACCCGTTGGCCAATCCTGGGCGCGACGCCAATTACTGGGGCCTGTCCGGTCTGGCCTGCGAAACGGCCGTCATGGACGACGAGGGTCGTCTGTTGCCAGCAGGGGAGGTAGGCGAGATCGTGCATCGGGGTCCCAACGTCATGCTGGGCTATTTCAAGGATCCACAGGCAACTGCCGCTGCGCAAAAATACGGCTGGCACCACACCGGCGACCTTGGCATGTTTGACAGCGGCGGACAAATGCTGTTTCTCGACCGCAAGAAGGACATGATCAAGACCGGCGGGGAAAACGTCGCCAGCGTCAAGGTCGAAGCTGCCATCCTGGGACACCCGGACGTCGCGGGCGTGGCCGTGCTCGGGCTGCCGCACCCGCGCTGGAGCGAAGCGGTGTGCGCGTTTGTGGTGCGCAAACCCGGCGCGACCTGTGACGAGACCGCCATCCTTGAGCACTGCCGCGCCCGCCTTGGCGGCTTCGAGGTTCCCAAGGCGGTGCGTTTTGTGGACACGCTGCCATCCACGGCCACTGGCAAGATCCAAAAGCACCTGTTGCGCCGTGAGTACAGTCATTTCTGGGATGGCGCCTGCGGCTGAGGGCTGCCATGCTGTTGCCGGGCTCCCGCCTGGATCGACCGTGGCATCGGCATGAGACAAATGCTGTCTCAGGTCCCGTTGCGTCGGGTAACCTGTCGGCGCCGATGCTGCGTCAGGTACACGGCGACTCACTTGGTTCTGTGCAATTGTGTTTACTACTTTGTCTTGGCATGGTAGGGAATTTGACCCGCTGCACAGGCGCTTGAATGCAGTTTGCTGGCCAACAGAAAAGTAGACCGATACAGTCCAGCGACCGCTTCTGCCGATCCCGCCTGCACGCTTGAAAACTCGATGGTTTTAACACTCCCAAGCGCACCTAGCTGTTTCGTGCGCCAGCACACAGACGCAAATGGTCAACGGGCCTATCTTGCAGGCATGCGTGCCACCTTGACGCCTGACTTTTTCTTCATCCATCTCGCGCAGGCAGATGCAGGAGCCGGTTGTCGACTACGCCGGTGCCGATGGCGTTTCGTGATAACGCTCCGGGCGTCAAATCGAACATCGTCAAGGCACCGCGGGTGCCCGTCATTGGTAACGGAGAAGTAAATTGCAGCTCGGAATG
>JADGRK010000015.1 GCA_017880985.1 Rhodoferax sp.
CATGGCGATGTGTCTTACCAGCAGCGGGTTGTTGAAGCTCAGACGCGCGTCCATGCCGCCAAAACCATTGTCCTTGGTGGCAAAGGCCACGTTGTGCCAAGCACTGGTGCTTTCCAGTTGCACCCAGGATTGCCAGGCGCTGGTGTAGCCGCAGGGCACAGTACCGGTGTCCTTGATTTTTTTGGCGGCCTCACCCACTTCGGCCCAGGTCTTTGGTGGTGCCGCCGGATCCAGACCGGCTTTGGCGAACGCGTCCTTGTTGTAATAAAGCACGGTGGTGGAACTATTGAAAGGCATGGACTGCATGCGGCCCGTGTTGTCGGTATAGTAGCTGGTCACTGCCGGCATATAGCTCTTGGGGTCGAATTTTTCACCGGACTCCGCCATGACCTGATAGACCGGCTTGATGGCCCCGCGCGCCGCCATCATGGTCGCGGTGCCGACCTCAAACACTTGCGCAATGTGCGGCGGATTTTTGGCGCGGTAGGCGGCAATCGCCGCCGCCATGGACTCGGCGTAGCCACCCTTGAACACCGTCACCACCTTGAACTCGGTTTGCGAGGCATTGAACTTGTTGGCAATGTCGTTGAGCCGGTCGCTCAGGGCGCCGGTCATCGAATGCCACCACTGGATTTCAGTCTCGGCATGGACCATTGCCGGGGATACCAGCGCCGCGCTGATCATCAGCGCCATCAATTTCCGGGTACCCATGAGCTTCTCCTGTATTTATGGGTGGCACAATCCCACCCGCTGGCGAACCATAGGCTCACCCCAGAGTACGGGATTGACAAAAATCAAAATAGTGTCAGATGCCGGTGGCCTGCGCCATCAGCGCACGCCAGCGCTTGTAACGATCTCTGAGTGGCTTGTCGTCCTGCACGGGGAATATTTCCTCGTGCGTGGCGGTGTTCCAAAGCGCTGGGCGCTGCGCGGCGAGATAGGCGATGCCGCGCGCGCTGGCTTCCGGGTCGTCGCGCCGGTGCACCGGCAAGCCGCTGACGCAGGCGAGGCGCTGACACAGGCCATCCAGAAGCGACACGCCACCGCTGACACGAATGCGCTGCGCGGCAGGGACGTAAGGGGCCATGTGATCCATATTGGCCTGCAGCAGGAACACGATGCTCTCGACCACAGCCACGGCTTTTTGCCACGGCTCGCCCTCGCCCACGAAGCGCGAGGGAAAGTCTGCCTGCCAGAAGGGTCCGCCCAGACCTGCAATGCCATTCAGAAACAGCGGTGGTTCCTCGGAGCGTTCGAGCCATTGCGGCAGCTTTTCCGTCAAGTGGTCAATGCCCAGCTCGCCACTGATCCAGGCCAGTGCGGTGCCGGCACCGTTCACGTTGCCCTCCACCATGTACACGCGGGTGGCACCATCGTCCAGGATGATGCCGGTGAGCTGGCGCGGCACATGGCCGGGAAAGGTGGTGAGCGCGCGTTGCACGAAGGCGCTGGTGCCGATGTTGATGTAAGCCGAATCGCCCTCGGGCCAGCCAAAGGCAAAGACCGCTGCCGACTGGTCGCCATTGACTACCGTCAGGGGAATGCCGGTCTGTGCCACCTCCAGCGTGCCCCAGGCATGGCAGGTGGGCACGCTGCGCGGCAGAAAGCCCTCGGGCAGACCGAACAGCGCAAGCAACTCGGGATCCCAGTCCTGGGTGTGAAGGTTCCACAGTTGAGTACGCGCGGCGCATTGCGGGTCCGCCAGAAACGGTCGCTCCGTACACAGGCGAAACACCAGAAAACTCGCCATCGGCCCCCAGCACAGCGTCTTCGTCGCCAGCGCCTGACGCACGGCGGGCAGGTTGTCGAGCGCCCAACGCAGCTTGCTGGCACCGTAGTGGGGCGAGAGGAACAGGCCAGTCTTGCGATGCACCGCATCGCCGTGTGGCTGCAGCTGGTCGATCCAGGCGTGGGCACGCCGATCCTGCCAGCTGAAGATCGGCGACAGAGGCTGCCCGGTGAGCCGGTCCCAGCAGATGGCGCTGGCGCGCTGGCTGGCCAGGCCGGCCGCAACGACGTCGTGCCTGCGCGCCCCCAGCGCCTGCAAAGCCTGTGCGGCTGCCGTCAGCACCGAGGCCACCAGTTCCTCGCCGTCCTGCTCCGCCCAGTCGGCCCGCGGGTAGGTGATGGACACCGGTGCCGTGCCGCTGGACAGCGCCCGTCCGCGGCGATCAAACACCAGTGCCCGGCTGGCATGGGTACCCTGGTCGATCGCCAGGACCAGCGGGTCGGGCACGGCACCGAGCAGGTTGTCCATGGCAGCGCTTTCGAAAACACGACCTGCTGACTCTGGCGCTGCGCGCAACGCGTGGACTTGAGAAAAATCAAGGCACCGACTGACGCTGTGCGTAGAGTGAGGCGGTTTGTTACTTATTCCTGATTTTGAAAAACTGGAGGAGACCATGGTTCACAGCCTTAAAACCTTTGCCATCGCGCTTGTCTCGGCCTCGCTTGCCACGGGTCTGGTTTCGGCGCAGCCCGCCTCGCCGGTCATCGAGGACGAACTGGTCCTCATCACACCGGTGGCCAAGACCTTGACCGATCCGACGCTGGCGGACTTCGCCAAATACGCCAAGGAGACCTGGAACATCAATCTCAAGACCAGCGCGCTGGCCGCCGGCACGCCAGTGGCCTACGGGCGCATCCTGGAGTGGAAGGGTCGGCCCGAGGTGGACATTGTCTGGGGCGGTGAAAGCGCGCTCTACGACAAGCTGGCCGAGCAGAAGCTGCTGGTCCAGCTCGATCTGCCCAAGGCGGTGATGGACGCCATTCCCGCGACCATCGGCAAACCCAAACCGATCTACCTGAAGGATCCCAAGGGCTTCTGGACCGGTACGGTGCTGGAGCCCTATGGTCTGGTGTACCAGCCCACAGTGCTCAAGCGTCTGGGTGTGCCCGAGCCTAAGGACTGGGACGACTTGCTGCACCCCAAACTCAAAGGGCAAGTGGCCCAGTGCGCCCCCAGCCGCTCCAGCAGCAGCCACGCCACCTATGAGGTGATCCTGCAGCGCGACGGTGACGAAAAGGGCTGGGCTTGGCTCAAGCGCCTGGGCGCAAATACCGGCATGTTTACAGCCCGCAGCCGCGACGTGCCTTCGGTGGTCGCGCGCGGTGAGTTCGCCGCCGGCTTTGCCGTGCCGAGCTACATGGCCTTCGAAGACCGGTTGGCCGGTTTTGACATCAAGTTTGTGGCGCCGAAGACGGCGTGGATCACGCCCGAACCGATTTCTGTCCTGGCCGGGGCCAAGCATCCGAAGGCGGCGCGTGCCTTCATCGAGTATCTGCTGTCCGAGCGCGGGCAGAGGGTGGCCATGGAACGGGGTGTATTTCCCATCACACCGAAGTTCCGCGTGCAGGGTGCGCCCGGCTCCCGCGCCGAAATGGCGGTGGAATTCACCGGCGGCATCCGCTCCTACTTTGACATTGACGTGACCAACATCTACGAAGATGACAAGGCTCAGGGCCGCTACGAGCAGGTGAACGAACAGTTCCGCAAGGACATTGAGTCGGTCTGGGATCAGCTCAAGCGCTAGCGTCAATACCGCCAGCAGGGAGGCACAGGAAGAAAGTCATGCGCATCGCGGTCCAGGACCTCTGCAAGAGTTTTGGCAAGCTGGAGGTCGTGAGCCACGTCAGCTTCGCCATTGAGGAGGGTGAGTTGTTCACTCTCCTCGGTCCCTCGGGCTGCGGCAAGACGACGCTACTGCGCTTGATTGCAGGATTCAATCCGCCGGACGGCGGCCAGGTGCTGTTTGACGACCGGGTTGTCAACAATTTGCCACCGCATGAGCGCGGCATCGGCATGGTGTTCCAGAACTACGCGCTGTGGCCGCACATGACGGTATTCGAAAACGCCGCCTACGGGCTCAAGCTGCGCAAACAGTCTCAGGCCGAGATTGCCCAGCGCATTGGCGCGGTGCTGGAGAAGGTCAGGCTCTCCGGTCTGGCCGACCGCTATCCCGGCCAACTCTCCGGCGGACAGCAACAGCGCGTCGCGCTGGCGCGTGCCTTGGTGCTGAATCCCAGGATACTGCTGTTGGATGAACCCCTGTCCAATCTGGACGCCAAGGTCCGCATCCAGGTGCGCGCCGAGATCCGCAAGCTGCAGAAAGAACTCGGCATTACCACGGTCTATGTGACGCACGATCAGGAAGAGGCGCTCACGCTGTCGGACCGCATTGTGGTGTTCAACCAGGGCAAGGTGTTACAGGTCGGTCCACCGAAGGCCCTGTACGAGCGACCGGAAAACCGCTTCGTGGCGGATTTCATCGGCATCAACAACCTGCTGGACGGCACAGTGGAGTCGGTGGATGCGGTGGGCACGTCGCAGCGATGCTTGCATGTGAAAACGGCGCTGGGCGAGTTCCGTGCACTGATGAATGAGCATTTGCAGCCGGGGAGCAAGTGTGTGCTTTCCGTTCGTCCGGAAAACGCCGGGCTCGACGGCGAAAGCGCATCTGGGCGCAACCAGGTCCAGGGTCACATCGCGTTTGCCGCCTATCTGGGCCACACCGTGCGCTATGACGTCGATCTGGGGCAGGGCATTCTATTCAAGGTGGATATTCGCGACCCTTGGCACCACGAGCAGTTGCCCATGGGCTCGCCCGTGGTGGCGAGCTTCGAGGCCAGCAGCACGGTGGCGATTGCGGAGGCTCCATGAAGCTGCCGCGCGCTCCGATGGCACCGTTGTCGGCGCTGGGGTTCGGCCTGATATGGACCTTTTTGCTGTTGTTCGTGCTGTTTCCGTTGACCCGCATTTTTTATGACGCTGTCACCAACGAAATGGGGCAGTTCACACTGCGCAACTTTCAGGATTTTTTCACCGACTCGTTCTATCTGCGGGCGTTCTGGCGCTCCATGGCGCTGGGCGTAGCGGCCGTCATATCGACCTCGGTGATCGGGATCGCGGTGGCGTTTCTGATCGTGCGCTACGACTTCCCGTACCGCAACCTGTTCTCGTACCTGACCATGACGCCCATGATCCTGCCGCCGCTGGTGGGCGTGCTGGGCTTTGTCTTCATCCTGGGACGCGCGGGCACGGTCAACATCCTGCTGATGGATTGGTTTGGAATGCAGCAGCCGATCAATTTCATGTACGGTGCGCATGGCATTTTGCTGGTGGAGACGGTGCACCTGTTTCCCATGATGACGCTAAGCATTCTGGACGCGCTGGCCAAGGTTGATCCGACGCTGGAGGAGGCGGCGCAGGGCATGGGTGCGAACGGTTGGCGCCGGTTCTGGACCATTACCTTGCCATTAACCACGCCTGGCTACGTCTCGGGTGCGCTGCTGGTTTTCATCTGGACTTTTGCCGACTTCATCACGCCGTTGGTGCTCGGCGTGCAAGACTTGCTGGCGCCGCAGGCTTACCTCAACATCATGCAGTTTGTGGACCGCAAGATCTTCCGCATGGGCATCGTTATTTCGGCACTGCTGGTGGTGCTGGCGATCGTGTTCGTGCTGGCCGCACGCCAGTACGTGGCGATCAAGGACTACAGTTCGCTGGCCTATTCCAAGGTGGAGCGCCGCCGCCTGGGGCCTTTCCAGCGTTGGCTCGCGGTGGGCGTGCTCACGCTGCTGATGATCGTGTGCGTCATTCCGCAGGTAGGTGTCATGTTTGCCGCTGTGGGGCGCGGCTGGGCGCTGACGCCATTCCCCGTCAACTACACGCTGGAGTTCTTCAAGGCGGTGAGCATCGACACGCCGAAGTTCATCATCAACTCGTTCCTGTACGCCGGGCTGGCCCTGCTGCTGTGCCTGATCGTGGGCGTTCCCATGGCGTGGATCATGGCGCGCACCCGCGCACCGGGGCGCAAGACGATGGACGTGCTCACCACACTGATTCTGGCCATTCCGGGCACCGCCATCGGCATCGCCTACATCCGCGCCTTCAACTTCCCGCTGCCATTGATTGGCGTCCCGCTGACCGGGATGTGGATCATCCTGCCGCTGGTGCTTGCCGTGCGACGCTTGCCCTATACGGTGCGCGGCAGCTTCTCCTCGTTGCAGTTGGTGCACCCGGCAATGGAGGAGGCTGCCGCCAACGTCGGCGCCACCAAGCTGCGCACCTTCCGCGACATCACCGTGCCGCTGGTGTGGAAGGGCATCCTGGTGGGTGCGCTGTTCTCCTTCATCATGTCGATCCAGGAGGCCTCGGCCACGATTTTCCTCACGCTGGGCGGTTGGGAGATGATTCCGTTCGGAATTTTCACCTTCTACATCGCCGGCTCGCAAAGCCAGGCGGCAGCCTTGGGTGTGATCTTGATCGCTGTGTGCGCGGCCAGCCTGTACGTGGTGAATCGCATTGCGGGCACGCGTGTCGGAGGGCTGTTCGGCTGACCGGGCCAGTGCGCACTTCAAGACCATGTCGCCCAACGCCCTGCTCCTTGCCCTGTTTGTGCTGGCACTGCTGTTCGACTTTCTCAATGGATTCCATGATGGTGCCAACGTCGTCGCTACCATCATCGCTTCGCACGCGATGAATGCGCGCGGCGCGCTTGCCCTGACCGCTCTGGCCAACCTGGCCGGTCCCTTTCTGCTGGGAGTGGCGGTGGCACAGACCATTGGCACGGAAGTGGTTCGTCCGCAGGCGATCACGATTGCGGTGCTACTGGCCGCACTGGCGAGCGCGTGTCTGTGGGACTTTGTCACCTGGGTCTGCGGCATTCCGGTCAGTTCCTCACACGCGTTGCTGGGCGGGATGCTCGGCGCGGCACTGATCGAGGCCGGCCCCGAGGCGATCCAGTCGGCCGGGCTGTGGAAGATTGCAACGGCGCTCCTGGTGGCACCGCTGCTGGGCTTGTGTGCCGGGCTCCTCGTCATGTTGACCACGCGCTGGCTGCTGCGCGATGCCAGCCCCAAGGCGAACTTGTTCTTATCCCGCGCGCAAATCGCTACCGCCAGCGCGCTGGCCCTCAGCCACGGCGCCAACGACGCGCAAAAAACCATGGGTGTGCTGGCGCTGGGCTTGCTGGTACTCGGTTTCACGCCAACTTTCGCCATCCCCTGGTGGCTGATTGCGCTTTGCGCCGGCTCGATTGCCCTGGGCACCGCGCTTGGGGGGTCCCGCCTGATACGCACGCTGGGCGTGGGTCTCTATCGCGTGCGTCCGATCCACGGGTTCAGCGCGCAACTGGCCTCCGGGATGGTGATCCTGGCGGCGTCTGTGGCCGGCGGGCCGGTGAGTTCGACCCAGGTGGTGAGCATGGCCATTGCCGGTGCGGGTGCTGCCGAGCGGCGTTCCAAAGTGCGCTGGGGCGTGCTCGGGGACATCGTGTTCGCCTGGGTGTTGACGCTGCCGCTGTGTGCGCTATTGGCGGTGCCGCTTTACCTGGTGACCAGGGTGATATTGCAGCAAGGAGGCGGATGATGGGCTTTTTCGACATGGGCGTGAAGGACGGGAACCGGTTTGTCTCGATGCTGATGGCCCAGTCGGCCAATACCGTCAAAGGCATTGGCTTTCTTGAAGCATCACTGGACCAGGTCAATGACGGAACGGTGCAGAAATTGCACGCACTGGCGGATGATTCGGGCGAGTTGCGTCGGGTGCTGGTCGATCAACTGCACCGAACCTTTATCACGCCGTTGGACCGGGAAGATATCTTCAACCTGTCGCACGAATACCAGGGTATGGTGACCTACGCGCTGACCACAATGGAAGAAATGAACATCCTCAACGTTGCTGCCGACGACTACATCCGTCGTATGGTGGCACTGGTATCCGAGCAGGCGCAAGAGCTGCAACTGGCGATTGCGCGCCTGGCCAAGAATCCGCGCGTGGCCACCGACCACGCCCATGAAGTGGGAAAAAAAGAGCGACTGGTGGAGCGTTTGTATCGCACCGCGATCAAGGACCTGTTCGCACCCCCGCTGGGGCTGCAGGAACTGCCTGCGGTGTTCTATCGCCGCGAGGTCTATCGACACATATCGAACATGTCGCATCGCGCGGACGCGGCAGCGAACGTGTTTGGCATGGTAGTGATGAAACTTTCGTAAGCGCCAGACTCGGGTAGTCCCTTGCGTCAACCCGCGCTGGGCAGTGCCTCTTATTCCGGCAAGCGCAAATAGTGCTGCGCCAGCTCCGCAAAAGCCGCAACCTCCGGGTCCAGCCCGGTTTCCTGAAAGAGAATTTCACCAACCTGCGCCGCCAAGGAACTTGCCAGGCGGGCATCCAGGAACAGTAAGCGGGAACGGCGCGCCAGCACATCTTCGACGTGAACAGCGTACTCATAACGGGCGGCAAAACGAACCATGGCTTCCGTCAACCCAGCACACAGCACCGTCTGCGCGCCCGGCAGACTCATCACCTTTGACTGTTCGTTCCCATACGAGTGAATGCCAGGTGGCTGGCTGATGGAATGTATTTCCGCGCCCGCCTCGTCGGCCCCAATCAATTTCAAATGAACGGTCACGCCGGCGGTTCTGTTCTCGATCAGCGACTTCGCGGCACACTCGCTCAACACGTCCTCTGCCATGGCACGGTAAGTCGTCCACTTGCCGCCGGTGACGGTCACCAATCCGCTGCGGCTGACCAGCACCGTATGTTCGCGGCTCAAGCCTTTGGTGTTGTCGCCATCGTCTTCTTGGGGTTTGACCAAGGGGCGCAGGCCGACCCAGACGCTCTTGACGTCGGCGCGCGTTGGCGCCCGGCGCAGATAACGCGCCGACTCCGTCAGGATGAAATCGATCTCTTCCTTGAACGGCAGCGGTTCGCGCGCCAGGTCATGGCGCGGTGTATCCGTGGTGCCGAGAATGACCTTGCCCAGCCAAGGCACCGCAAACAAGACCCGACCGTCGGCGGTCTTGGGCACCATCAAAGCCGTTTCAGCGCCTAAAAATTCGCGATCCACCACGATATGGACACCCTGACTGGGCGCCACCATGGGCTTTGTCGGGCGTCTGCCATCAGCCCTGTTGGCGGCGCCGTCTTTCTGGCGTAGTTCATCGACCCAGACACCGGCGGCGTTGACGACGCAGCGGGACTGGATGCGGTAGGACTGACCGGTGAGACTGTCTTCGCACATCAGGCCGGCGACTTTGCCACCTTCGTAAAACAAATCTGTAGCGCAGCAATAGTTCACCAGCAGGGCGCCACGAACCGCCGCAGTACGCGCCAGCGCCAATGCCAGGCGCGCATCGTTGAACTGGCCGTCCCAATATTTGATGCCACCTTTGAGCCCCTGCGGCTGTGCCGTGGGCAGCAGTGCCAGGGTTTGCGCGCGGCTCAAAAACTCAGTATGTCCGAGGCCGGCCTTGCCCGCCAGTGCGTCGTACATGGTGAGCCCGATGCCATAAAAAAGGATTTCCCACCATTTGTAGGAAGGCATGACGAACGCCAGCGGCTGCGCCAGATAACGTGCATTGGCCAGCAGGGTAGCGCGTTCACGCAGTGCCTCGCGTACCAGTGAAATATTGCCCTGCGCCAGATAGCGCACCCCACCATGAACCAGTTTGGTGGAGCGTGATGAGGTGCCTTTGGCAAAATCATGGGACTCCAGCAACACCACACTGAAACCCCGCGCAGCCGCATCCAGCGCCACGCCAAGTCCCGTCGCCCCACCGCCGACAATGGCGATGTCATATTGATGAGGCTCAGCCAGGCGAGCGATCAGTTCTTCACGACGGGTTGGCAGGGGCGGCACTTCGGCAGTCATCGGTTAGCACTCTCAACATAAATCTGATGGGTGTAATTATTGTTCGCTTTAGGGGTACTCTTTCTTCACTTTGGGTTAAAAATCCCAGCATGAATCCAAACCCCGGACAGCTCACATGATTTCAGGGCGGCATCCGCGTCGCCCTGCTCTGACGGCGCCTCTGCCAGCCGCTGTCTATTTCCCCCATTTCTTTTCAACGGTGCACCCATGACTTACCTCCTCGCCCTGGACCAGGGCACCTCCAGCTCTCGAAGCATTGTGTTTAACGCCAAGGGGCATGTCGTCGCCCACGCGCAGCAGGAACTGGCGCAAATTTACCCGCAGCCAGGCTGGGTGGAACACGACCCGCAGGAGATCTGGCGGACCCAACTTGCCACTGCACGCCAGGCCTTGGCCAAAGCAGGCATTCAGGCCCGCGAAGTGCGCGCCATCGGCATCACCAACCAGCGTGAAACCACGGTGGTCTGGAACCGGGCCACCGGCTTGCCAATTCACCACGCCATCGTGTGGCAGGACCGCCGCGCCGAACCTACTTGCGTCGCCTTGCGCGAGCGCGGCCTAGCCGACATGATCCAGTCCAAAACCGGATTGTTGCTGGATGCCTATTTTTCCGGCACCAAACTCAAATGGATTCTGGACCATGTGCCACTGGCCCGCCAGCAGGCTGTCAACGGCGAACTGGCCTTTGGCACGGTTGACAGCTGGCTGATCTGGCGCCTTACCGGAGGCGGGGTTCACGCCACCGATGTCAGCAACGCGTCCCGCACCATGCTGTTCAATGTTCACACCAACCAGTGGGACCCCGAACTGCTGCGGGCGCTGGACATTCCGGCCAACATGCTGCCCGCGGTCAAGCCATCGAGCGCCCTGTATGGTGAAGTCAGCCCCGACCTGCTGGGGCATGCCATTCCGATTGGCGGCGTGGCGGGCGACCAGCAAAGCGCCTTGTTTGGACAGGCCTGCTTCAAGGCCGGCATGGTGAAAAACACTTACGGCACGGGCTGCTTCATGCTGATGCACACCGGGGACAAGTTCCAGCCATCGAACAACGGCTTGATCACGACCAGCGCGGCGCAGACCACTGTGCAGCCCGAGTTTGCCATTGAAGGCAGCGTGTTTGTCGGCGGCGCCGTGGTGCAGTGGCTGCGCGACGGCCTGCGGGCGATTCCCAGCAGTGCCGAGGTGCAGGCGCTGGCCGAAAGCGTGCCCGATGCGGGCGGGGTAATGATGGTGCCGGCTTTCACCGGGTTGGGCGCACCATACTGGAAGCCTGACGCCCGCGGCACCATTACCGGGCTGACACGCGGCAGCACCGTGGCGCACATTGCGCGGGCGGCTCTGGAAAGCATTGCTTTTCAGAGCGCCGCTTTGCTGCAAGCCATGAGTCGTGACGCGGTTGCGGCTGGCGGTGCAGCGGTAGCCGAGCTCAGGGTTGATGGCGGTGCCTGCGTTAATGATCTTCTGATGCAGTTCCAGGCGGATTTGCTGGGTATTCCGGTGGTCCGTCCGGCAGTCACCGAAACCACAGCGCTCGGTGCGGCTTATCTGGCCGGTCTGGCGACTGGCGTCTATACGAGCATGGATGAACTTAGCAACCTGTGGCGATCTGGGCGACGCTTCTTTCCCACGCTCGACGTCCAGCGTGCCGGGGAACTGATGGAGCGCTGGGAACATGCAGTGAGACAAGCGGTGCTGTGACAAGAACGGCGTGGCGTCAGCACGTCGCGGGCCTGGCCTTGTTTTTGATTAGACTCAAACTCATGGCCACAGTGGTTGTGGCAACCCAGTACTGAAACTTTGCGCGACAGAGCGCGGTTGCGTGAAGCGAACCGGGTCTGTCCTCAACTAAACTGAAGCTTTGCGGGACAGAGCGCAGTTGCGCGTAGCGAGCCAGCTCTGTCCTCAACCAATTAGAGGTATTCATGAACAAGCGCATTGCATTCATCGGCGGCGGTAACATGGCCAGCGCCATCATTGGCGGGTTGATCGGCCAGGGCCTCTCGCACAGTCATATTGACGTGGTGGAACCGTTCTCCGAGGCCCAGGAAAAACTCAAAAGCGTTTACGGCATCGTCGCCCAGGCGAAGCCCGCGGCGTTTTTAGCCCGGGCCGACATGGTGATCTGGGCTGTCAAGCCCCAGACCTTCAAGGAAGCCGCGCTGCAAGTGCGGCCTCACACCCAAAATGCCTTGCACTTAAGCGTCGCCGCCGGCATCCGTAGCGACAGCATTGGGCGCTGGCTGGGTACTGAGCGCGTGGTGCGCGCCATGCCCAACACACCGGCGCTGATTGGCAAAGGTATCAGCGGCCTGTTTGCCCGTGCGCCGGTGACGAGCGCGGATAGAGACTGGGTCAACCAGGTCATGGCTACCACGGGTCAATTCTTGTGGTTTGACGCTGAAGAAAAGCTGGATGCCGTCACGGCCCTGTCTGGCTCCGGCCCGGCCTACGTGTTTTACTTCATGGAAGCGATGACCACTGCAGGCACCGAGATGGGCCTCACGCGTGAACAAGCATACCAGTTGACCGTGGCCACCTTTGTCGGCGCCAGCGAGTTGGCACGCAGCGCCAGCGAGCCGCCCAAAGTCTTGCGTCAGCGCGTCACTTCCAAGGGTGGCACCACTTTTGCGGCCATTTCCTCGATGGAAGACAGCGACCTGCAAGCCGAATTTATCAACGCCATCTACGCCGCCCGGCAACGCTCTCAAGAGCTGGGCGATGAATTTGGCAGCGCTTGAGTCAACGGCTTTTTACTTAAGAGCGTAGCTGCCCGCAATGCCCACAAACAAGGTAAAGCCGAGCCAGTGGTTCAAGCGAAAGGCTTTGAAGCAACCTTCACGCGAGCGGCTGCGAATCAGGCTGTAGTGCCACGCGACCTGCCCAAAGGCGAGCGTAACCGCTATATAAAACAGAGCACCTTGCGCATACTGCATAAGGGCCACATCCCAAATCACTATATAAAGCAGATAACACAGCAGAATCACCGGCAGGTCCAGTCGCCCGAGCGTGATGGCGGAGGTTTTCATGCCGAGGCGCAGATCATCGTCGCGGTCCACCATGGCGTACTCGGTGTCATAAGCCAGCACCCAAAACAGATTGCCCAGCAACAAGACCCAGGCCAGCAGCGGTACGCTGGACTGCACGGCGGCAAGACTGAATGAATCGCTGCCGTGGACTGTCGAGAACGCCATCGGGATGCCAAAGCTGAACGCCACGCCCAGCACCGCTTGCGGCATCGACACCCAGCGTTTGGCAAAAGGGTATGTCAGCGTGATCGCCAGGGCAGCAAATGACCAGGCGATGGTGGTGGCATTGGTGGTGAGCACCAGCGCAAATGCCAGCAGCGCCAGCACCGCACCTAGTGCCAGCGCCTCTGGCACCGACACCGCACCGGTGGTCACGGGGCGCGAAGCCGTGCGCTTGACATGGCGGTCAAAGTCGCGATCCGCCACATCATTGATGCAGCATCCGGCACTGCGCATCAGAATCGTGCCCAAGGCGAACACGGCCAGCAAATGCCAGCCAGGAAAACCACCAGCAGCAATCCACAAGGCGCTCAAGGTGGGCCACAACAGCAGCATCCAGCCAGCCGGGCGGTTCCAGCGAATGAGATCCAGGTAAAGGGAGATACGGGATTGAAGCGATAAGCGCGGGTGGGATGGTGCAGAATTCACAAGAATCTTCCCGGATAGGAGAAACACAGATATGCTAATTGTTTATTAGTTGAAATCACTACTGTCGGGTCAAAACCCGAACAAGATCAATTGGTTAGCAGGTGGTGGTGGTTGATTTTTGTAGTCATCGGCCCGCAAGGCGCATGAAATATGGGCTTTCTCAAAAACCGAGACCAACAAAATCTGTAGCCAAGTGTAAAGCGAGGATTCAAGTTGAAATTCTTTTTTTTACAATGCCAATCAAGACGTAAGTGGCAATGGCGCACCAAATCTGCGTCTTCACCGCGTTCTCGCTCGTGCCAAAAAAATGCGCTTGATGCGCAGGTGCTGCTTGATCCATTTACCTTCGCCGAGTGCACGCGCCTGGCATGAAATTGGACTTGGCACGTGTCACAAAGAAGGCAGCGCGCTGATGCATTGGGTCAAGACAGTCGAAGTCCAGATAGCCCCGATCCGTGATGCAGAAGGCCCCGGCTTCTACTGGCAAGATATCGCGCACATTGACATTGCCCGTCTTGCCGTCGCTGATGTGAATGAAGCTTGGAATGCAGCCACGCAAATCGAGCAGCGTGTGGAACTTGATCGCCGCCTTGGTGGAGCGAAACGGAGCCCAATTGACCAGCCGACAATTCAAACTGTTAGCCGTGAAGCCGACATTCAACTCATTGTTCCTCGGGTTGCTCCACACCCGCCGGTCGTGAACTACGGTTGAGTGCCGATACCGGCCACTGAAAGTGTTTAGGGTAAGGCTGCCGAATGGCGGCACATACTGTAGGATCACCGCCTTGTTGTCGCTGAGACCGCAAGTCACGAAAGTTAAGACGGAGAAAGCCTGTGCTACGCCAGACCACCCTAACTTATTCCCTGATCGCGGCACTCGTCGCGTTAGTTACTCCTGTCAAGCTTGCGGCACAAGCAAGTTGGTCTTCGCCGGTTGCGAGTTCCGCAACGCCACTGATCAAGTCTGCATCAGGATATGACCAACCACCGAAAGTCATTCTGGATGTGATGCACGCGCCCTCACCGCCGACGGCCTATGTCAGCCCAACGCAGAACACGATTCTTCTGGTTTCCTGGCAGGACTATCCGCCGATGTCTCGCGTGGCGACGCCATTTTTGCGACTTGCTGGGGCACGCATTGAGCCCAAGAATCACAGCAAGCACGATACACCGGGTGGTTATGGCATCAAGCCTTGCGTAAGGGGCTTCGAGCTGGTTCAGATTGCCGATGGGGCGCGAGCGCCGGTCGGACTGCCTGCTGGCGCATGCGCGGACTCCCCAATATGGTCAGCAGACGGCAAGCGATTCGCGTTTGCAAATGTCGCATCGGCGTCGGTCGAACTGTGGGTCGGCGACGCTGCGACTGGCAAAGTACATCAAGTTCCGGGCGCTCGTTTGAACCCCATGTTCGACGGCGAGTTGCAATGGATGCCTGACCAAAAAACGCTTTTGGTCAAGCTGGTTCCCGACCAGATGGGCGCGCCACCACCCGGACCACTGGTGCCCAGTGGTCCGAGCATCCAGCAAACCGAGGGGGAAAAAGGGCAAAGCAGCACCTATGAAAACCGGGACACGCTTGGCAACAAGCACGACCAGGAGCTGTTCGATTACTACGCCGTCTCGCAAGTGGCGTTTGTCGATACCAACACCTCAGTGATCACGCGAGCCGGAAAACCCGGCAACTACGAGTCGGTCGAACCAGCGCCTGATGGACGGCATCTCCTCGTCACGGCAATCCACAAGCCCTACTCTTACGTCACGACACATGATCGTTTTCCGCGCAACATCGACGTCTGGGATACAGCAAACCGTTCGAGAATTGTCGCTCATCAGATCGCCACGCTTGCGTTGGCGGATCGTGTCCCTATTCATGGGGTAACAATCGGCCCGCGCGATTTTTCCTGGCGCGCCACCGAGCCTGCGACGCTGGTATGGGCTGAAGCGCTGGATGGTGGTGATTGGAACGTCAAGGTTCCCGCGCGCGATAAGGTGCTCCTCCTGAAAGCACCATTCAACTCGCCAGCCGTGGAGATCGCCCGGACCGAGCAGCGCTACCAAGGCATCGCCTGGAGCGAGAAGGCGGACATCGCGTTGA
>JADGRK010000209.1 GCA_017880985.1 Rhodoferax sp.
ATGACCCCGCAACAAATTGTCTCTGAACTCGACAAGCATATCGTCGGCCAACATCAGGCCAAGCGTGCGGTGGCCATTGCCCTGCGCAATCGCTGGCGCCGCCAGCAAGTCGAGCCCGGCTTGCGCGCGGAAATCACGCCGAAAAACATTTTGATGATTGGGCCGACGGGCGTAGGCAAGACGGAAATTGCCCGGCGTCTGGCCCGACTCGCCGATGCGCCGTTTATCAAGGTTGAAGCGACCAAATTTACCGAAGTCGGTTACGTTGGCAAGGATGTCGATGCCATCATTCGTGATCTGGCCGATATTGCGGTCAAGCAGACCCGTGTTGCCGAGATGAAAAAAGTGCGGGTCCGGGCCGAAGATGCCGCCGAGGAACGGGTGCTTGACATCCTGATTCCGGCAGCGCGAAGTGATTTTGGTGTGGTTCAGAATACCGAGCCGGAAAGCACGGCGCGCCAAACTTTTCGCAAGAAATTGCGTGAAGGCCAGTTAGCGGATCGGGAGATCGAAATCGAGGTTGCGCAGCCGGCTCACCAGTTGGAGATCATGGGCCCGGCCGGCATGGAGGAAATGACTGAACAACTGCGTGGCATGTTTGGCCAGTTGGGACAGCAAAAGCGCCAGACACGTAAACTCAAAATTCCTGAGGCCGTGAAGCTGTTGATTGACGAAGAGGCAGCCAAACTGGTCAACGAAGAAGAGATCAAGACCCAGGCGCTGCACATGCTGGAGCAAAACGGTATTGTCTTCATTGACGAGATTGACAAGGTCACCTCGCGCTCTGAGGGCACCGGGGCCGAAGTGTCGCGCCAGGGCGTGCAGCGCGATTTGTTGCCGCTGGTGGAGGGCACCACCGTTTCCACCAAATATGGCATGGTCAAGACCGATCACATCTTATTCATCGCATCGGGCGCTTTTCACCTGAGCAAGCCCAGTGACTTGATCCCGGAGCTGCAGGGGCGTTTTCCGATTCGGGTGGAGTTGCAGTCTTTATCAGTGCAGGACTTTATAGCGATCCTGACGCAAACTGATGCCTCGTTGGTCAAACAATACCAGGCCTTGCTGGCGACAGAAAATGTCACCGTCGAATTTCAGGATGCGGGCATCGCGCGTCTCGCCCACATTGCCTTTGATGTGAATGAGCGCACTGAAAACATCGGTGCGCGGCGCTTATCGACGGTGATGGAGCGCCTGCTCGATGAAGTGAGCTTTGATGCTACCAGTTTGGCTGGTCAGACCGTTCAGGTCGATGCGGCCTATGTAGAGGCACGACTCGGTGAGTTGAGCCAGGACGAAGATTTGTCGCGCTATATTCTTTAGCTTTGCGGGACAGACCGCAGTTACACGAAGTGAACAAGCTCTTTCGGCAACAGATTCACTCACGGCTTCAAGCATCACTTTGACAATGTGCGCTAAGTGCTTAATTTAAAACGATTTAATCGTTTTGTTCCTTCAAAGTCACGGCTAAGCTATTGATTTTATTGAAAAAATTGTTGTAAGTCAGCTTGCATAACTTGTTTTTGCTGATACAGTGCAAAAAAGTGCAATTAAGTGGTGAAAAGTGCTTTTGTATTTCCATTTCTTTGCCAATTGATCAAAAGAGGATGCACTGCCGTGTTTCAAGGGGCTTCGTCATTAAGTCTGGATGCCAAAGGTCGGTTGTCGGTGCCGACTCGGCATCGTGAAGTCCTGATCGCGACTGCATCTGGCCAACTCACCATCACGAAGCACCCCCACGGTTGTCTGATGCTGTTTCCGCAGCCCGAATGGGAAAAGTTTCGCGAGCGTATTGCTGCACTTCCCATGTCGGCCCAGTGGTGGAAACGAATTTTTCTGGGCAACGCGATGGATGTGGAGATCGACGCCACCGGTCGCGTGTTGGTGTCACCTGAATTGCGTCAGGCTGCTGGCATTTCCAGGGATACGGTGTTGCTGGGAATGGGTAATTTTTTTGAGTTGTGGGACAAGGCCAACTACGATGCCCAGGAAGCCCGGGCGATGCAGGGCGAGATGCCTGACATCCTCAAGGATTTTTCTTTTTAAAGGTGCCTGGTGGATACCCCGTGGAAACACAGCACCGTTTTGTTGAACGAAGCGGTCGATGCGCTGTTCAATAGCCCTGATGTCCCGCCAGCGGGCGGCCAAGACACCATCCACACCTATGTGGATGCGACCTATGGCCGCGGCGGCCACTCGCGCCTGATTCTCTCCAGGCTGGCGCCGAGCGGGCGACTGATTGCTTTTGACAAAGATCCTGAGGCCTGCGCGGCGGCCGCCAGCATCTGCGATGCGCGCTTTTCCATTCGGCACCAGGGCTTTAGTCATCTGGGCGAACTGCCCCAGGCCAGCGTGAGCGGTCTGTTGCTCGATCTGGGCATCAGCTCACCTCAAGTCGACAACCCGGCACGGGGCTTCAGTTTCAGGTTCGAAGGTCCGCTGGACATGCGCATGGATACGACGCGTGGTCAGAGTGTGGCGCAGTGGCTGGCGACAGCCGAGACGACTCAAATAACGGAGGTGATACGTGACTATGGTGAAGAACGGTTTGCTGGGGCCATTGCAAAGGCGATTGTTGCTCGCCGACAGGAACGGGGCCCAATTTCAGGCACCACCGAACTGGCCGAGCTCGTGGCTGACACGGTCAAAACCCGCGAGCCGGGCCAGAACCCTGCAACGCGCACATTTCAGGCTCTTCGGATTTTCATCAACGCCGAGCTTGAAGAGCTGCAACAGGCCCTAGCGGCCAGTCTGAAAGTGCTTGCCCCCGGTGGACGTTTGGTGGTGATCAGTTTTCACTCGCTGGAAGACCGCATTGTCAAGCAGTTCATTGCGCATCATTCACGCGAGGTGTATGACCGGCGCGCGCCGTTTGCCGCACCAAAAGTGATGCAACTCAAAGCGATTTCCCGGGTTAAACCGGGCGCGGCTGAAGTAGCCGCCAACCCGCGTGCGCGCAGTGCCATCATGCGCGTGGCGCAGAGGACATCGGCATGAGGGCAGTCTGTCGCAGGGAACCTTGCGCTCTCGCACGAGGCGCAGCGACAAGCAGGGGGGAAGCAAGTTTCGCCGCCGGCCCGCTCCAAGGTGAAACAGCCCCCATGGGGACCGGCGCAATACACGCAATGATAAGCGTGGGGGCCTGTCCATGACCCGGCTCAACCTTGTGCTGGTGCTGGCCGTGCTCGCAAGTTCCCTGTATCTGGTGAGCGTGCAGTATGAGTCACGCCGACTATTTTCAGAGCTTGACAAAGCCCGCTCCGAGGCGCGTCGCATCGAGGTGGACAAAGAGCGCCTGCAAGTGCAAAGGCGCGAGCAGGCCACGCCGCTGCGGGTAGAGAGCCTGGCCAAGAGTCAATTGCAGATGCGCACAGCAACGCCTGCGATTACGCACTATGTGAGCTATAGCGCCGCGTCATCTTCCACAGCCGGCTCGGGTACCGCTGGGCGCGTCCAATGAGCCGCAGCATCACCTATACCTCCAGCCCCCTGTTGGCGAGTCGCACACCGGTGTGGCGCAGCAAGTTCGTGGTGGCGGCGATTGCTCTCGGGTTCGTCGGCCTGGCCGCACGCGCGGCGTACATCCAGGTGATTGCGAACGAATTTTTTCAAAAACAGGGCGAGGTGCGCTTTGCCCGAACGCTTGAGTTACCGGCCAACCGGGGTCGAATTTTGGATCGCAACGGTCTCATCCTCGCATCCAGCATACCGGCACCGAGCATCTGGGCCATTCCGGAAGATGTTGAGCGGGACGATGCGAGCCTCCAGCAGCTTGCCAGGTTGCTGGAAATGCCACTGGCTGATCTCAACAAGCGACTGGAAGACGAAGATAAAACCTTTGTCTGGCTCAAACGCCAGGTCGATGAGTCGGTGGCGCAAAAAATCACGGCACTCAACCTCAAGGGCATCTACCAACGCAAGGAATACAAGCGCCAGTACCCGGAAGGCGAAGCCGCAGCACATGTGGTCGGTTTCACCAATGTCGAAGACAAGGGCCAGGAGGGCATTGAGCTCGCGTTCAACCGGGATCTCGCCGGGCACAATGGATCGCGCCGCGTCATCAAGGACCGCATGGGCCGGGTGGTGGAGGCGGTGGGCGAGCAGATTGCACCGGTGGACGGCCGTGATCTACAGCTCAGCATTGACAGCAAGATCCAGTTTTTTGCCTATCAGAAGTTGCGCGATGCGGTGTTGCTGTACAAGGCCAAGGCTGGCAGCGTAGTGGTGCTCGATATCGTGAGTGGTGAAGTGCTGGCACTGGCCAACTACCCTAGCTACGCCCCCGGCAAACGACAAAACCTCAGTGGTGCACAGTTGCGCAACCGGGCGCTCACTGACTCCTTCGAGCCGGGCTCTACCATGAAGCCTTTTGTGATTGCGCTGGCGCTTGAAAAAGGCCTCGTCACACCGACCACACCGATTCAAACAGCGCCCGGACGTCTCACCATCGGCAGTGCCACCATCAGCGACCCCCATCCGCACGGCGTGCTCACCGTCAATGAGGTGATCCAGAAGTCGAGCAACGTGGGCACGGTCAAGATGGCGATGCAAATGCAGCCACGTGAAATGTGGAACATGTTCAGCCAGGTCGGTTTTGGCCAGAAGCCGCAGTTGCCCTTTCCGGGTGCGGTCAGTGGTCGCCTGCGGGCCTACAAGAGCTGGCGGCCGATTGAGCAGGCGACGATGAGTTATGGCTATGGCCTGTCGATCAGTTTGTTCCAGTTGGCGCATGCCTACAGCGTGTTTGCCCGTGAGGGTGATCTGGTGCCGGTGACCATGCTCAAGTCAGATGAGCGCGCTACCGGGGTGCGTGTGATCAGTGATCACAACGCCGACGCGGTGCGCCACATGCTGCACCTGGTGACGGGTCCCGGTGGCACCGCGCCCAAGGCACAGACCATGGGTTATTCGGTCGGTGGCAAGACCGGCACGGCTTACAAGCAGGAGGGCCACGGCTATGCCACCAAGAAATACCGCGGCGTTTTCGTCGGC
>JADGRK010000210.1 GCA_017880985.1 Rhodoferax sp.
GATGACATTCTTACTGTCACGGATGAGCAACTGGTGGAAAGCATGCGCTTCTTCGCTTCACGAATGAAGCTTGTGGTTGAACCTACTGGTTGCTTGGGGTACGCAGCCGCAAGAAATATGAAAGCCGAATTACGGGGCAAACGGGTTGGCGTGCTTATCAGTGGAGGCAATGTTGACCTCGACCGCTACTGCTCGCTACTTTTGAACTGATTCAGGCTAACGAACTTTCTTGGGGTCGGTGGCAGTTGCACTGTATCGGCAACAGGAGCCATCGTCGTTACTTTCTTGTGTCGTACAAACATTCCCTTTTTGTCAAACTTTGCCGAGTGCACAAAGCTTCAGATGGCTCCTGCTCGTAAATAGACGAAGACAGGCAAGCTTGAAGTCGGCTAGCAACTTTACTTCGCATTGGTCGCAACATTACCAGACTTCATGGGAGCCCAGTTGATTTTGTCACTGAGGTAACTCCCCAGGTTTTGCACGCTCTCTGTCACCCTCATCGATAGGTGAATTTGCCAGAACAACTTGCCCGGTAATTGCATCGTTGTTCATGCCAGCGGCGTGAGATTTACCGCAACCTCTTCAGATCGGAACGCCAAAGCCACCTCCACCGGGCGTGTGAATCTCGAACACATCACCAAGCTGCATCTCGACCTGGCCGATGTGGCCGATTTCTTCCACACGACCGTCGGCCCTAAGCACGCGGTTGATGCCGACTTGGCCGGCTTGCCCACCGGCCATGCCAAAGGCACCATGCTTGCGACCGTTGGAGAGAATGCTCGCCGTCATCGCTTCAAGAAACCTGATACGCCGCACACCGCCGTTGCCACCGTGCCAGTGACCGGCACCACCTGAACCCTGGCGAATTTCATAACTCTCCAGCCGCACCGGAAAACGGAACTCCAATATTTCCGGGTCAGTCAGGCGCGAATTGGTCATATGGGTTTGCACGACGTCGGTGCCGTTAAACCCGTCCCCCGCACCGGACCCGCCAGAAATCGTCTCGTAATATTGATAGCGCGCGTTGCCAAAGGTGAAATTGTTCATCGTGCACTGGCTGGCCGCCATCACACCCAGTGCGCCATAAAGTGCATTGGTGATGCAGCTCGACGTTTCCACGTTGCCCGCCACCACCGAGGCGGGCGGATTTGGGTTAAGCATGGAGTCTGTTGGAATGATGACAGACAGCGGCTTGAGACAGCCGGCGTTGAGCGGAATATCGTCATCAACCAGCGTGCGGAACACATACAAAACCGCCGCCATGCAGACCGCAGTCGGCGCATTGAAATTATTGCTCTGCTGCTTTGATGTGCCGGTGAAGTCAATCACCGCGCTGCGCTCGACCGCATCGACACGGATTGCCACCTTGATCTGCGCCCCATTGTCCAGCGGCAAGATGAAAGAATTAAATGAGGCTCCAATTAATTTGATGGCCCGACGCACCGATTCTTCGGCGTTGTCCTGCACGTGGCGCATGTAAGCCTGCACAACATCCAGACCAAAGTGGGCGACCATTTTGCGAAGCTCCTGTACGCCTTTTTCATTGGCGGCAATCTGCGCTTTCAGGTCGGCCAGGTTTTGCTGCGGGTTGCGTGAAGGGTATTCACCGCTCTTAAGTAGCACGATTATCTCGGCCTCGCGCAGCACGCCGCGGTCCACCAATTTAAAGTTATTGATCTGCACGCCCTCTTCTTCGATGCGCGTAGAGAAGGGTGGCATCGAGCCGGGCGTGCTGCCGCCAACATCAGCGTGGTGACCGCGCGAGCCCACGTAAAACGTCGGTTTGTCGTTCAGATAAACCGGCGTGATGACCGTGATGTCGGGCAAATGCGTGCCCCCATGGTAGGGATCATTGAGAACATACACATCGCCCGGCTGCGTCTTGCCAGCATTCTCCCGGATAACCGTCTTGATGCTCTCGCCCATGGAGCCCAGGTGCACCGGCATGTGGGGCGCGTTGGCAATCAGGTTGCCTTCGGCGTCAAACAGCGCACAACTGAAGTCCAGCCGTTCTTTAATGTTGACCGAATAAGCGGTGTTCTGCAATTGCAGCCCCATCTGTTCGGCGATGTTCATGAACAGGTTGTTGAACACCTCCAGCAGCACCGGATCGGCGTGGGTGCCGGCCGCAAATTTGACAACGCGCGGCGTTCGCCGGTCCAGCAACAGATGATCAAAAACTGTGACCGCGGCTTGCCAGCCAGGTTCCACCACAGTGGTGGCATTCTTCTCGGCGATGATGGCCGGGCCCGCAATGATGTCGCCAGGCCGCAAGTCTGCACGCACCACCAGAGCGGCATCGACCCACTGGCCGCCGCAGTACATGTGCACGGTTTCACGCACCGCGCCGCTGGAGTGCAAATCGCGCGGCGCATGCAGAGTGTGGCGGGGCTCGGCTGGGGCATCGCCGGCGATCACGGCTTCCACCGACACCGCCTCCACGATCAGCCCTTTGTCCTGCATCAAAAAAGCAAAGCGCTGCATGTAGGCCGCTTCAAAACCGGACTCGATAAATGCCGCGATGGCCTCCGGCGGGCACGCACCGGGTTGCGGATACGGCACCACCAGCGCGGCGTCGCTGCCCTCGTAGCGCACATGCACGCGCCGGTGCGTGGTGACGACACTCAGGCTGACCTGCTGGCGTGTCAACTCGCCCTCCGCTGCTGCTGCCAGGGCATCCAACTGGGCGGCGATCTGGGGCGTCGCTTGCGCGCCAAGCTTGAGTTCCACCGCCTGCTCCCGAATCACAGTCTGGTCGGCCAGCCCCATGCCATAAGCTGACAGGACACCCGCCAGCGGGTGCACAAACACGCGCGTCATACCCAGCGCATCGGCCACCAGACAGGCATGCTGGCCACCGGCGCCGCCAAAGCATTGCAGGGTGTAGCGAGTCACGTCATAGCCGCGTGCCACCGAGATTTTCTTGATGGCATTGGCCATCTGCTGCACCGCGATGTTGATGAAGCCTTCTGCCACATCCTCAGCCGCTCGACCGGTCCGTGCTGCCAGCACACCGAATTTTTCACGCACCACGTCGTCATCCAGCGCCTCATCGCCACCAGATCCAAAAACCTTGGGAAAATAGCGCGGCTGAATCTTGCCCACCATCACGTTCGCATCGGTCACCGCCAGCGGGCCACCACGGCGGTAACTGGCCGGGCCGGGGTTGGCTCCCGCGCTCTGCGGCCCAACCCGAAAACGGGAGCCATCAAACGCCAGAATCGAACCACCACCGGCCGCCACCGTGTGGATGCTCATCATCGGCGCACGCATGCGCACCCCGGCCACCTGGGTCTCGAACTCGCGCTCAAACTCGCCGGCGTAATGCGACACATCAGTCGAGGTGCCGCCCATGTCAAAGCCAATGACCTTCTCGATGCCCGCAATCTCTGCCGTGCGCGCCATGCCCACAATGCCACCGGCCGGGCCACTCAAAATCGCATCCTTGCCGGCAAAGGTATGGGCATCGGTCAAACCGCCGGACGATTGCATGAAGAATAGCTTGACACCTGGCATCTCGAGCGCCACCTGCTCCACATAACGACGCAAGATGGGCGACAGATACGCATCCACCACGGTGGTGTCGCCGCGGCTGACGAACTTCATCATCGGGCTGGTTTCATGCGAGGTGCTGATCTGCGTAAAACCCACCTCTTGAGCGATACGTTTGGCCGCCAGTTCATGCGCGGTGTAGCGGTAACCGTGCATAAAAACAATGGCAACACTGCGCAGACCTTTTTTGTATTGCGTCATGAGCTCTCTTTTTAATAGCAACTCATTGAGTGGCGCAATCAGGTCGCCGTGCGCGGCAACACGCTCATGGGCCTCCACCACGGCGCTGTACAAGAGCTCGGGCAACTCGATGTTGCAGTCAAAAATGCGGGGCCGGTTCTGGTAGGCAATGCGCAAGGCGTCGCGAAAGCCGCGTGTGGTCACCAGCAGTGTCGGCTCGCCCCTGCGCTCCAGCAGCGCGTTGGTGGCCACGGTGGTGCCCATCTTGACGCAGGCCACCTGCGCCGGTGTGACCGGCTCGCCCGCTTGTAATCCCAGCAGATGCCGGATACCCGCCACCGCGGCGTCCCGGTAGTGCTCCGGGTTCTCGCTCAACAGTTTGTGCGTGACCAGCGTGAAAGAGCCGTCAGCATTGGGTCGTCGGCCCACCACGTCCGTGAACGTGCCACCCCGGTCGATCCAGAACTGCCAGCGCGTTGTGCCATTGATTTCCATGTCTTCTCGCAATCGGTATAGATGCTTTCCAATGAATTCGTCATTGCGATTGCCGCGCTACGCTCGCAATGACAGCAGCGCCGCAATCCAGGCTGTTGAATACCTTATTGCGAGGAGCGCAGCGATGCGGCAACCGCGATGGCGAGGGAACGGTCTGCGGCCTCGCGATGACGAACACAAGGTATTTTTGTAATTTCCCCATCTCTGACGACGCAAAAATCGTAAACCAATGCACTACAAGCTGGCGGCCGAGCGGGCCGCCTGGTCGTAAATGCCTGACAGCAGGCGCAGCAAACGGGCCAGCTCGCCAATGTCGCGGTTCAGTGCGTCATCGGCGTTGAGGGCATTGATCAGACAGGACTCGCGAATCTCGCGGTAACGCTCAACATACTTTCGCCCCAAATCGGTGGCGGCATAGGTCACCTCTTTGCCATTCTTGCGAGAGGCAACCACACTCAGGTGTTGCAATTTCTTGAGCGAATAGTTGATCAAATGGGTGTCTTCCACATTCATGATGAAGCAGATGTCAGCCAAGCGCTTGTCGCGAGCACGGTGCGTCACATGATGCAACACCAACACGTCCAGCGGCGTCAGGTCTTTCAGGCCGGCCGCACTCATACAGTGCGCAACCCACCGATGAAAGGCATTGCCCGCCACGATCAGGCCGAACTCGAACTCACTCATCTCGGCACTTTGCGGCGATACCAGATGCGCCGAGGAGACGATGGGCGGACGCACCACTGCCACCATCGCTCC
>JADGRK010000211.1 GCA_017880985.1 Rhodoferax sp.
GAGTCCGAATAGCGACATCGGCAGCTTAGCCAGGCCATAATCTTTGGCGATCGGACCAAGTTGTGCAGTCGCAATCAAGCCGCCGGCTGCCACTGCTACAAACAACAGATAAGTGAGCCAAAACACCGGCGTCTTTACCATTTGCTTGATCGTGTAATCGACCTTGCCGGTCACCACACGCGGAGCCGCCGCAACTCCCTTGGGCGCCTTTGGCCTGACCATAAGCATCGCCAGTATGAAAATAGCAACGCCCTGAAAGATGCCGAAGGTCAGGAAGGCCTTTTCATACCCCGAACTTTGGATCATGCTGGCAATGGGTATGACGGTAAGTGCGGCACCCGCACCAAAACCGGCTGCCGTCAGTCCAGCTGCCAGACCGCGCTTGTCCGGAAACCATTTGAGCGCATTTCCGACACAAGTTCCATACACACAACCGGCACCGACGCCCGCGATCACCGCAGCAAAATACAGTTGTGGAAGTGTGGTGGCATACGAATCGATCGTCCAGCCAAGCGCGGCAAGAATGGCGCCGAATGCGATGACGGGGCGAGGACCATACTTGTCAACCAACCAACCTTCAATCGGAACCAACCAAGTCTCAACCAGGATAAAGATCGAAAACGACAATTGGATGGCCGACAGACCCCAATGGTTCTTGGCTTCCAACGGACTGACAAACAAGGTCCAAGCATATTGCAGGTTGGCCACCAAGGCCATGCATATGATGCCAAAAGTAAGTTGAGCCCACCTATTGTGATAGCCCTTGGTAGGAACCCCGCCGTTCTCAGCAAACTGGTTGCTCTTCATAATTACATCTCCTTCGTCTTAGGTGTCATTTATCTAATGCCGCTGGTATCTTGTAATCGTTTTGCCTACTTAGTGAGCATGAATCTCTCTTAGTTTGCTTGACGATCAGATCGACCAGAGGAGGCAAAAAGCTCTGCCCATTCATTCGCAGGTGCCGCAAAAAAGCGGATCGCTGCAAACCATGTTATTTTGAGCCCGTGGCTATGAATGTCATTGACCGCGGTCATCTTTGGACATTTTTGTTAGGCGGCATCTGCATTTTTATAGTATAGGTAGTTTCCCTAGGTAGGCTACCAGACTCAGGCCTTGGGGAGTGATTCAAACACGGGTAAGCCTGTTACTCGGTGAGTGATTTGGCGACATGCGGTTTCCCCAGTTTTTCAGAACGAGTCCACACTGCAGGGCGCATGTCTCTTGCACGATTTGGCGTCATTAGCCAGCTTGATTTGGGCGATGATGACCACGCCGACACTGGCGGCGGCAGGCCATACTCTCATCGAGAATCTGTCGCTCCCGCGACAGATCAGGGTTGGCTCTATGACGCGATCAGCGTCAGCACCGACTTGAACGCCGGATGTTCGGCGGTGCGCAGCCACTCAAACGCCACCATCTCCGTCGTCACCAGCTCAGCGCCAGCGCCGGCCAGACGATCAAACGCAGCATCCCGGTTGCGCTCGGTGCGCGAACTACAGGCGTCGGTCACGACCCAGACTTCAAACTCGTCTTCCAGCAAATCAAGCGCGGTTTGCAGCAGACAGACATGGGCTTCGCAACCGGCTATCACCACCGTGTTGCGCTCGGGGGCATTGGCCTGCGGTTTTTGCAAGTGTTTGGGCAAACTGCGGGCGTTGCCCGCCACCGGTTTGACCGGCGGGCGCAGCCATTCAGCCAGACCCTCTTCGACAGCGCTGAAATGCATCTTGCTTAAGGTCTGCGCGCAAAGCGCCCTGACCTCAGCCACGTTCTCACCCAGCTTGGACGGGTTTTCCTCGGTGCCCCACACCGGCACTTCCATCAAGCGCGCCAGCTGCCCCAGACGCACCGCGTTGACCAGCACCAGGGGGCCTTCAAAAATGGCAGGCATCAAGCGGGTTTGGTAATCCATCAGGACGAGTTGGGATCGGGCGGCGTCTAGCAACATGGCAAGCTTTCTGGAGAGGGATGATTCATTTCGCCTATTGCTATCCAATTAATAGCTGTAAGCGAATATTTGACAGTCGCTACAGGCATGTTTTATACACCAAATTGAACATTTTCAGGCTACGGATCAGGCCTCGATCTTCACCACCACCCGGCCCCGCAGCTTGCCATCCATCAACTCATGGGCCTTGGCAATCGCCTGTTCGAGCGTGATCTCCTGGATCATCGACTCCAGCAGCGCAGGGTCAAGGTCGCGCGTCAGCCGCTCCCAGGCGCGCTGGCGTTTCGGTAACGGTGCCATCACCGAATCAATACCTGCCAGCGTCACGCCGCGCAAAATAAACGGCATCACCGTAGTCGGCAAGTCCATACCCTGCGCCAACCCACAGGCCGCCACCACACCGCCGTAGCGGGTTTGCGCCAGCGCGTTGGCGAGCGTGTGGGAACCAACCGGGTCCACAACCCCGGCCCAGCGCTCTTTCTGGAACGGTTTGCCGGGTGTAGCCAGCGCGGCGCGATCCATGATGCTGCTGGCGCCGAGCGACTTGAGGTAGGCCTCTTCACTGGCCTTGCCCGTCGCCGCCACCACCGTGTAGCCGAGCTTGCCCAGCAGAGCAATTGCCACACTGCCCACGCCACCGGTGGCACCGGTTACCAGCACCTCGCCCGATTCCGGCTTGACGCCGTGGTCTTGCAGCGCCAGTACACACAGCATGGCGGTGTAGCCCGCCGTTCCGATTGCCATCGCCTGGCGCGGGCTGAAGGCGGCGGGCAACCTGACCAGCCAGTCGCCCTTGAGTTGCACCTGCTGCGCCAGACAGCCCCAGCGCGTCTCGCCCACACCCCAGCCGTTGTGCAGCACCAGATCACCCACCGCCCAGGCCGGGTGGTTCGACTCAATCACCGTCCCGGCGCCGTCGATACCCGCCACCATCGGCCAATTGCGCACCACCGGGCCCTTGTTGGTAATCGCCAGGCCATCTTTGTAATTGAGGGTTGAATAAGCCACAGAAACACTGACCTCGCCCTGGGGCAAGGGTGGCTGGTTTACTTGCGCAACCCTTGCCTTGAACCCGTCAGCGTTTTCCAGCAACAAAGCCTTAAACATATAGAACCTCTAAAAGCATATAAAAATCAATTACTTACAACAGTAACAAAGAAAAAACTTTAACTTGACAGTGCGCAAGCACAGCAAGTATGCTACGCGCCATGCGAATTATTGCCACCTTTGCCGCCTTTTTGTTTGCCGCCACTGCGCACGCCACCCCCGCGGGTGCCAACGACGACCTTGGTCAATTGCTTGCCGACAAAGGGCTTCTGGCGCGAATTGACCAGGTCCGGCACTCGGTCAGCGCTACCGCCTCGGAGTTGGTCGTCACCGCCATGGGCTTTCTGGGCGTGCCCTATCGGCGCGGCGGCAACACTGTCGAAAGCGGTTTTGACTGTAGTGGATTCGTCAAGGCCATGTTTGAGCAGACGGTCGGCCTGATTCTGCCGCGCCGAGCCGAGCAGCAAGCCGCCGCCACCCAAAAGATCGAACGGGCTGACCTGCGGCCCGGCGACCTGGTGTTCTTCAACACCATGCGCCACGCTTTCAGCCACGTCGGCATCTACATCGGTGAGGGCAAATTCATTCACTCCCCCAAACCGGGCGCCGAAGTACGGGTAGAAAATATGAAAGTGTGGTATTGGAATCGCCGTTTTGATGGTGCGCGCCGCGTGCAAACCTCTGCCGCTGATACTCCCGCGACGCAAGCCGCCGTCAGCACCGACCCGGTACTGCGCTAATCTCGCTCGACCCGAAACAGATGATTCCCTGCGCCAGGTCATTGCGATTGACGGCAGGCCCGGATTTGAACCAGCGCGAACTCGGGTAAGTCGGCAAGCACGGCGGTGAGCGCCTGGCAGCCGCCGGTGCTACAGATTTCGTAGCCAGTGGTATAGGGCGAGTGGCTGAGGTTCAATCGTTCAATGGGTGGTAAATGCGGTTGGTAGTGCCAGATACCATTCTTGAATTTGGCGTCGGCCGGCGGCTCCATGCCGGCACCGCTGCCCCGGATGCGTGCTTCCTCAAGAATCAGCCGGTTATCCTGGACCCGGTAATCCTCTTCCCAGCGGATCTTTTCGATCGAATGCGTCCAGGCCAGCGTGAACTCCGAGAGCGGCAAAAACGCCGCGATCACGCCGGCGGCCAGGCAGATGCCGCTCATCTCATGCCGGCGCTGATTGAGGTGGTTTGCGGTTCCGGAACCACTGCCAAAGGATAAACACCGCCGCCATGGCGAAACCGATTTCGTCGGTGAAGGGGACGGCGGCTACCAGCAGGGCGGCGGCGACGAAGGCAAAAACACGCCAGAACAAGCTGACCGGCTGCCACAAATAGCCAATGGTCATCACGGCCCACAGGCTGATGGCGAGCACCGCCTTGAAAGCGACATAGGCGACCGCCAGAACGGTCCAGTTTCCTTGCAGCATCAGCGCCGGGTCGTAGACCGCCATGTAGGGCACGACGAAGCCGGCGATGGCGATCTGCGTGGCCTTGTAGCCGATCCGCATCGGCGAGGCCTTGGCGATCGAGGCGGCGGCGAAGGCGGCCAGCGCCACCGGCGGCGTCAGATCGGCCATGATGCCGAAATAGAACACGAACATGTGCGAGACGATCAGCGGCACACCGAGCTTGAGCAGCGCCGGGGCGGCGATGGAACTGGTGATGATGTAATTCGGAATAGTCGGAATGCCCATGCCCAGGATCAGGCAGACGATCATGGTCAAAAACAGCGACGCGAACAAGCTTTTCTGACCAATCGTCAGGATATAGCCGGCGAAGCTGGAGGCCGCCCCGGTCAGGGTCAGGACGCCGATGATGACGCCGACGACGGCGCAGGCAATACCCACCGGCAGCGCCTGCTTGGCGCCGTCAACCAGGCTCATCTTCATGGTGTGCAGCGTCTTCTTGCCGCCCTGAACGAACAGGTTGCCGACGGCGAGCGCGGCGATCACCGCCAGCACCGGCTGGATGCCCCATTTGGCAAA
>JADGRK010000212.1 GCA_017880985.1 Rhodoferax sp.
GCATCTGGAGTTTTCTGCGCCAGTTCATGTACACCAAGTTCATCGTGGTGGTGGATGACGACATCAACATCCGCGACTGGAAGGATGTGATCTGGGCCATCACGACCCGGGTCGACCCGACGCGCGACACCCTGCTGGCCGACAGCACGCCGATCGACTACCTGGACTTTGCCTCGCCGGTAAGCGGCCTGGGCAGCAAGATGGGGCTGGACGACACCAACAAGTGGCCGGGCGAAACCAGCCGCGAATGGGGGCGGCCGTTGCAGATGGACGCGGCAGTCAGCGCCAGGGTGGAGCAAGTCTGGCAGGCGCTGGATTTATAAGCCAAATCTGGCTATAGACCCTGTGGAATATGCGCAAGCAGCTATTAATTCAGGAGTTAGTGGTCTACCCTCTGACAGCACCGCAGATGCACAAAGCTGGATATAACAACAGTATCATCAGGCACCCAGCCCACGCTGGCACTGCCCCATGTCCCCCGCCGCACGTCCAGCGCAACAGCACTCACATTCGCACGTGGGTGCGCACCCTGGCGACAAACCCAAGCTCTACAACCCGCGTCACCCCGAGCACACCCTGCTGTACCGCACAGTGGCCGAGCATTTCGAGACATGGCTTGAGTTGGCCAGTTGCGGCCAGTTCGACGGCCAGGGCGATCACCATACGCCACGTTCCTACGTCCGCCAGTCGTTTCGCAAATACCTCGAATGCGGCATCTTTGCGCACGGCTTTGCACGCGCCCGCTGTGATGACTGCGGACATGACTACTTTGTGCCCTTCTCCTGCAAAGGCCGTGGGGTCTGCCCTTCGTGCAACACCCGGCGCATGGTGGAGACAGCGGCGCACCTGACCGATCACGTTTTGCCGCGCCTGCCGGTGCGCCAGTGGGTGCTGTCGGTACCAAAGAGGCTGCGCTACTTCATGCAGCGCGATGGCGCTGTGCTGAACATGGTGCTGCGTATTTTCCTGCGGGTCATCGAGCAAAGCCTATCTGCCCACTGCCCCGGTGCGGCGCGGGTGGATAAGGCAGCCTTGCACATCGGCGCAGTCGCCTTCATTCACCGCTTCGGATCGAACCTGAACGCGCATGTGCACTTCCATGTTTGCGTGGTTGACGGGGTGTTTGAGGTTGTGTCGGGCGAAGCTGATGCCGATGCCCAAGCCACAGCGCCGAGCGTCATCTTCCACCAGGTCAGTGGAGTCGATGAGGTTGCCGTGGCTAAAGCGCAGACTGATTTGCGCCGCCGCATTCTGCGCGCCTTTGTCGGGCGTGGTCTGATCGGGAGTTGTGACGCCAAAGAGATGCTGGCTTACCAGCACAGCGGCTTCTCGGTGGATGCCGGTGTGCGCATTGAGGCGCACGACCGCGCCGCGCTGGAGCGCTTGTTGCGTTACTGCGCCCGCCCGCCCTTTGCTTGTGCCCGCCTTCGCAAAGAGGGCGCTGCCCTGGTGTACCGCTGCGCCAAACAGCACAGCGAGCCTGCGGGTGACAAGCGCGGTGCCAAAGTGGATGAGCTGGTCCCTCACGCCGCTGGAGCTGATCAATCGAATTGCTGCCCTGGTGCCCCCACCGCGCACGCACCGGCACCGCTATTTTGGTGTGCTGGCACCGAACTCTCCCCTGAGGACTGCCGTGACGGCTCTGGCAGCACCGGCGCAGCAAGCCTCAGAGCAGACGGGGCAAGCCGCCACCGGCTCTGGCGCGCCAGGGGCTGCACCGCAAGGCAATGCAGTCCAAACCCAGCCCGAGCCCGTGCCGCCCAAGCGCGCACCGGCGCACTACCTGTGGGCGGTGCTGATCGCCAGGATCTACGAGGTTTTTCCGCTGGTGTGCCCGATGTGCGGTGGGCAGATGCGTCTGATTGCCTTCATCACCGACGGTGCGCAGATAAGGAAGATACTGGAGCACATCGGCGTGGAGTCCGAGCCCCCGCGCATAGCCCCAGCACGCGGGCCACCGCTGTGGGAAGACTGTGATGCGCAGATGGGCGAGGGTGTCGAAATCGAGCCGGACTGGGACTTGGCGGCGCAACCGGCCCCCGACTTTGATTCCGATCAGCGCATCAATTGGTAAGAGGCTAAACCGGCGATTCAGACTTGCTGCCGGGTAGCCCTGCGCCTGGCAGGCGCGCCGCACTGGTAATCACTCTCACGGCCAAGGCTTTCAGGGCGAATGCTGTCAATCAGCGTGTCGGAGGAGGCTTTTCACACGAATCGAGGGCTGCTCCACGGTGCGATACTGGGGCTCAGGCGGTTGAAAGGCCTATCCGTCGAGACCGGTGTTGCATGTTAATCCGGGTCCCCGGATTGCGCTTCGCTACATCCGGGCTACGAGACCGGTGCTTCACGCTACGGGATGCGAGTGCCGGATCTCCAGGCCGTAGAATGAAATTGCCACGACAAACGATTGACGGCATGTGGGAAAGCACGGCGCTTCGCCGGGGTTCCTTTCTTGAATCAAAGCAGAACCTCTCGGGAACTTTATGAGGCCAGGTGCCGCAGTAATCAAAACGCAAACGGGAATCGGCAGCAGCCAGGACGCGCCCAAGGCTTGGCTTGGGGCTGTGCGTCGCGTCTCTTTTTTGTTGCTCATGGTCGTGACCGCAATAAGCGGCTGTCTCGGCTCTGCAGACCCTTCCCCCACCCAACGTAGCATTGCGCTCGATACCAAGCCCTGCCAGCAGCCGGAGTTATGGCCCTTCAGCCTGGGGGATCAGAAGAATCGGTTTCTGGTGCATTACCGCTCGCCGGATGAAATCGATATGGCCCGGACCGTGGTCAGCGAGCTGGAGGCGGCCTGGGATTTCGAAACCCAGACGCTTGGCTTTGAGCCGCCGCTGCCTGACGCCGGAGAATGTGGCCCCGATGAACGCTTCGACGTCTTCATCTGGCGCGGCAAGGAGACTTGCTTCGTCCAGATCATCCACGAGGGACTGGACGAGAAGTACATCCTCGCGCCGGGCGCGCCGTGGGGCGGCAGAACCAGCTACATGGTGGTCGATCCGTGGGGCAAGTATGGCAAGGAGATACTCGGCCAGACCATGGCGCATGAACTCAACCATGCCTCGCACGCGGTGCAGGACTGGTATGAAGCCGGCGACGTGTTCGAGATGACCGCCACCTATGTCGAGCAGTACTTCAACAAGGCGCTGGCCTATAACATTGTTGACTTTCAGGCGCATCCGGATTGGGGGTTGCTGTTCTACGACGACTATGCAACTTATTACATGTACGGCTCCGGGCTCTACCTGTACTTTCTCAGGGATTACTATTTTTCGCGCCAGGCCAGCGTGGACGAGAAGTTTCCGGCGAGGCTCTGGTCTTATGTGAGAAACGACGAGCTGCGACCCCTGGTGAACAAGCCCAACCTGGTGGACGGGCTAACCCGGCTGTTGGCCCCATTCGGCCATTCCTTCGCCGATTCAGCGCTGGTATTCGCCCGCTGGCGCTACTACGCCGGCAGCCATGACGACGGCAAGCACTTCAAGCCGTGGCCGGGCTTGGCCAAGGAAAGCCTGCTGCCTTTTCTGCAAGGAGCGGACATCAAACCGGTGCTCATCGTGCTGGCCAATACCAGCTACAAGGTCGAGCCACCCCCGATGCTGTTGGGCAATGGGTATGTCGAGATCACGGGTGCTGATGCCAGCCAGAAGTCGTTCCGGGTGACCCTGGATGCGCCGCTCAACGCCGCCGTCAGATGGGTCGTGCAGGCCGTGCCGGGAACGACCGAAGGCTCCGACGGCGAGACCCTTGATCTGAGCCCGGGTTGGGCCCGCGTGGACTTCGCGGGCGCTGCCAATGGCCAGCGTGGCAAACGCACCTTGATCATCACCGCCGTGCCGACAACGACACTCGATCCGGATGATCGGTCGGCCGAACGCTTTCCCGTTACGCTACGGGTTCAACCCTGACATCACACATGAAAATGAATCATTGCAGCATCGCCACGCTTGCCGTATGGCTCTCCATCTCGGGATGTATTTTTTCAGCAAACGCCGACCCCCTGCCGCCGAACCTTGCAACTGCCGGTGTTGAACCGGCCCAGGTTCACATCACAGGCGACACCGTCTATTACCAGGGCAACATCTCCACCGCCAGTACGCAGGTATTCAAGGCGGTAGTTGCCGGAGTCAAACGCGGACAGCTTACCCGGCTGGTAATCAGTTCGGTGGGGGGCGAAACCAGAAACGGGCGTGAAATCGGCCACTGGGTTCACGACATGGCCCTTGTCGTCGAGATCGAGCGGGTTTGCTTTTCGAGCTGTGCCAACTACATTTTCCCGGCCGGTCGCGCCAGGGTTATCCGCGCCAATGCGCTGGTAGGTTGGCATGGCAACGAGCGGGGCATGGAAATCGGGACCAAAGAAAGAGGCGTTTCCCTTGAAGCCGAGATGAGGCGGCTATTGCCTCCAGAAATTCTCAACGGTCCAACCGAAAAAATTCAGGGGCATGTTGACGAGGCGCTTGTGTCGCTGCAAAAATCAATGCAGGAAGAGGCCGCTTTCTACTCACTGCTGAGGCTCAAGGATGCTTTCGCTACCTGTGCTGTGGGTGATGGCGCCTCGTCAAAGTACCCCGCTTTGCAAGACAAAAAGGGCTGGGGGTTTTCGATAAAAGACATGGCGCGCCTCGGACTGGCGAACACGGTCTATCTGGGCGATGGGGCTTATGAGAGGGATTCTGTTTTGTTCCGAAAATACCTCGGGTTGCTGGGCGCTGACGAATGTTTGCTTTTGTTGTCAGAGAAGCAGGTGCAACGTTAACGTGAAACACCGGTAGCCGCACCGAACTGGCCAAGGCCCTGGGCAGCGAATTGCGCGTGCCGGCCTTTGCAGAAATCGTGCTCGAAGGCCACATTTACCCGGATGCCTCGCACACCAGTGGTTTCGAGCATGCACTGGAAGGCCCGTATGGTGACCACACCGGGTATTACAACGAGCAGGACTGGTTTCCGGTCTTCACCATCGACCG
>JADGRK010000213.1 GCA_017880985.1 Rhodoferax sp.
ATCTGCGTTCGTTTAGTATGTTCAAAATAAAAGGGTTTCACCTTCACCGCCATGTCGCCCCGAAAGTACCGGAGCAGGGGAAAGCGGAGCCGTGCTCAAGAGCCTGGCTGGGTTCGCCGCCGTGGAGGTGCCACCTGACCCATGTCACCTTTTTTGCGGGTATGCAAGCGACCAATTGAAAAGCGTAGCCGCAATACTGAATGATACGAAGTCGCAATCACCGCCGTTCGCGAAAGATTGGAACGATTGAGGTCGTCCTGTACAGGACAGGGACGCGGTTTATTTAACCTTAACCGGGGAATCGAAGGCCATGCGTGTTTCAGGACTTGCAATGCGGGTAATGGCGGGGGTTATCTGTTTGGCGGCAGCATCGGTTATTTGGCAGGAGCGAGCCATAGCCGCGGACTCGACCAGCGGCAAGGCAGCCGAACAGGAAATCGGAAACCCCGCCAACGCAACCTGCCTCGCTTGTCACGGCAACGAAGGATTTGCGATGCCCGGTGCAGATGGGCAGATGCGCCAGCTGCATGTGGTCAAGGACAAGTTTGGAAAAAGCGTACATGGAAAGCGGCTCTGCGTCGAATGCCATAAGGACATTACCGAAATTCCGCACAAGACGGGCGTAACGCACAAGGTCAGTTGCGTCACTTGCCATGAAGAGCTGTGGGAAGCCGCCGTGAAGGAGAACAAGACTCAGGAGAACGCGAGACTGGGGGTGGTGGTACAGCAGATCGACAGGTTCATGAAATCGATACACGCGCGACCGAACAAGGACGACCAGTCGCGCACCAACGCGACTTGCTACAACTGCCACGATCCCCATTATGTCTATACCACTGGCAGCCCCGAACGCGCAGCGTGGCGCCTGACCATTCCCAATGTTTGCGGCAAGTGCCACGGCCGGGAACGGGATCAGTACGTGACCTCGGTGCACGGCAAGGAAGTCATGGAGAAGCACAATCCGAAAGCGGCCATCTGCTCGGATTGCCACACGACGCACGACGTCGATGCCCCGGCCAAGGATTCGACCAAGCTCGCGATCACCAAGAACTGCGGCGGCTGCCACGCCGAGAGCCTGAAGACCTACACCGAAACCTACCATGGACAAATCAACAAACTGGGCTTCGCCTATACGGCAAAGTGCTTTGACTGTCACGGCAGCCATGGCATCCAGCGCGTCGACGATCCGAAGGCGAAGGTGCATCCGAACAACCGCCTGCAAACCTGCCAGCAGTGCCATACGGGGGCGACGCTGGGTTTCACCACGTTCGAACCACACGCCACTACGCATGATTTCGGCCGCTATCCGTATACATGGATCGCGTCGAAATTCATGATTCAACTGCTCCTGGGCACCTTTGCCTTCTTCTGGACGCATACCGCGCTGTGGTTCTACCGGGAATACAAGGATCGCCAGGCGCGCATGTCCCGGCCGCACGTACGCACGGATGAACTGCTGCTGGGCAAGTATTACCGGCGCTTTCCGCTTATCTGGCGCATTGCCCACCTTACATTTGCGCTGACCCTGATGATATTGACCCTGACCGGCATGTCGGTGCTCTATGCCGACAGCGCGTGGGCGCCTGTCATCATGAACGCGTTCGGCAGTCCGAAGGTGGCGGCTATCGTGCACCGCACGTGCGCGGTCATTTTCGCCACGGTGTTTTTTGCGCAGTTGATCTTTTTCGCCCTGCGCATAGGCCGCAACTGGAAAACGTTCCAGTGGTTCGGACCCAACTCGCTGGTTCCGCGCTGGCAGGATTTGTGGGACATGATCGCCATGTTCAAATGGTTCTTCGGCCTCGGGCCGCGGCCTGTGTTCGACCGCTGGACTTACTGGGAGAAGTTCGACTACTGGGCGCCGTTCTGGGGGGTGACGATCATCGGTGCGACCGGTGTGATGCTATGGATTCCTAACGTGACCGCCTCGTTCCTGCCGGGCTGGGCGTTCAACGTGGCGACAATATTCCACGGCGAAGAGGCGCTGCTTGCCGCCCTGTTCCTGTTCACCGTGCATTTCTTCAACAATCACTTCAGGCCGGACAAGTTCCCGCTGGACGTGGTGATGTTCACCGGCGCCGTGCCCCTGGAAGAGTTCAAACACGAGCACACCGTGGAGTACAACCGCCTGGTCCAGACCGGCGAACTCTCGAAGTACCTGGTAGACAAGCCGTCACGCCCCATGACCCTGGGCTCCAAGATACTGGGTTTCAGCCTCATCGGATTCGGCTTGATCCTGCTCGTCCTGGTGCTGACGGGATTCATCGGCAGCATGATGGGCTAGGGGGATCGATGAGACGACGCCCGGGCTTGTGGAACCCCGGGTGCCGGGCGATTCGCGGGAAGAGCCGGGCTTTGTTTCCGTTGCTTATGAGAATAGAATATCATTGCTTTCAATGGCAAAAGCATTTGACTCTAAGCAAGTAAAGATTGAATTGGCCAACCCACTACCTTCGAGATTTCCAATGAAAACACTGATCCTGGGCATGGTATTGTCGGCGGCGTTGATTGGCTGCTCCGATAAAAAGGAATCAACCGCCAGCACCACAAGCGAGAAGCAAGCGGCAGCGGATGTCGGTGCGGGCAAAACCATCGCCGAGCGGGACTGCAAGGCCTGTCACGGATTGAATGGCGGGGGCACCGCCCCGGCCATCCCACACCTGGCCGCGCAGCGGGCGCGTTACCTGTACGCCTCGTTAAAGGAGTACAAGGACGGGAAGCGTGCTCATGCCGCGTTGCGCGACATGGCCACGAACATGACCGAAGCGGACATGCGCAATGTGGCCGCGTACTTCGCCAGCCTGCCGCCAATCGCCAATACCGTGGAGACCGATGTCAAGCACTCGTCTCCCTATGAGAAAGGCAAAGCGCTCGTCGCAGCCTGCGCCAAGTGCCACGGCGAAGACGGCAACAGCAAAATTCCCGGCACGCCCAGTCTTGCTGGCCAGCAGCCTCATTATCTCGTTGCTGCCATCCAGGAATACCACCAGGGAGACCGCGCGAAGGACGCAATGAGGTCGAGCTTGCGCGATTCGGACAAATTCGAACTGGAAAACCTAGCGCTGTATCTGGCTGCCCAGACTCCGGTCCAGCGCGCCGCGCCGACACACGGCGATCCCGCGGCAGGCGAGCCGGCGAGCGCCATGTGCGGCGGGTGCCATGGTTCCCACGGCGTGAGCGACGACGCCGCGACGCCAAGCCTTGCGGGCCAGGATGCCCAGTACCTGGTGAAGGCCATCAAGGCCTACCGAACAACCCGCAAGAATTGGGGCATGCAACGCTACGTCGCCGGCCTGAGCGACAAGGACATCGACAACGTCGCCGCATTCTATGCGACGCAGAAGCCAAAAGCCGCTGATCAGGTCCCTACGTCCACCCAGGAGCTGGCCGCCAAATGCAATCGTTGCCACGACCAGGACGACAACTCTTCCATGGCGGCGCCGAAGATGAAAGGGCAGGACAAGGACTATCTGGTCATGGCGCTAAGGGCGTATCGCGACGGCAAACGCGTAAGTTCTACCATGCATAACATGAGCTTCCCTTACAGTAACGCGATCATAGAAAGCCTCGCGTCCTGGTACGCCAGTCAGCCGGCAAAATAAGCGCTGGACTAAAACGCTGTTTCAGCGATTCTGAAACAGCGTCTTACTCAGGGGAATATGAGGGGCTAAGGAAGGCGTGGGACCCTTCCTTTCCCACCCGGATCCCCTCATTTTGCAACGGACTCCAAGCGCATCTGTCCTGAGAGCTTGGCAACCGGACCCAGCGAGCATCGCTGCGCTCCGAATCACAGAGCACCCCTTGCGGGGTGGAAAATCTTCAGAACCGGAAAGCCGGGTTTTGGTCAGCCTGGCTGCCTGACCTCTGTTCGCCCTCCACGGACTGTGATCGTGGGAAAGGGCTTGGGCTTCGCGTCAACCGACCGCGATAGTGTCGACACCATGCCTCTTGGCGACCGCTTCCGGCGTGCCCGAGAACCACAGCTGATACATCGATATGACCCACATGAATGCGAAGCACAGACCCTGCACCATGCCGGCGAACATGGTCACGAATGCGAACGGGTGGTACAGCTTCACCAGATACCAGGAGATGACGTCGAGGGCAAGGCAGAGGAAGGGCAGTCCCACGATAGCGCTTTTCAACCATACCGGGCGCCAATAGGCATGGCTGAAGATAAGACCCACGAGAAAAAAGATGAAGGTCAGCCCAAACAGGTGAATATGCGACACGCGGACCAGCGTGAAAATGTCGGTGCCGGTGTCCTGCTCGGTAACCTTTTTCAAGCCTTCGAGGCTGCTCATATTCACCAGATGCGGATTGCTGCCGTCGTGGCAGCTCATGCAACGCTTGTCGAGGATCGGCTTGATACCGGACTCGTATTTTGCCTTGTCGGCGCCCTGCTGCACCCAGCCGACGAGAACGCTGAGTTCGTCGGGCGGAAGCATATTGGACATCGGTCCGCGCAAGGCGGCTTCAAGGCGCGACCCCTTGCCGCTGCCGCTGTAGGCGATGACCAGGTCATCGTAAGACAGCGTATTCGAATTTCCGTCCCGTCCCGAATAAGTGTGAAACAGGTAAAGCCCGGCGAACATATACGCGAGACCGAGTACGAGCAGCGCCGCCGTATACAGGACGCGCAAACTGGTCGGCAGCTCCGAATAATGCAGGTAATGGCGATGCAGGGGGATGGCAGTCATGATCTTTCCGTTGATTGTATGGCTGGAATTTTCTATTTGGCCGGAGTAGGCAGAATTATGTACACGGCGCCCTTGGCTTTCTGGCGCGCATAGTGCACGGCAAGGTCTTCGACCAAGGCATCGTCCAGGCCCTCGGACATCACTGCCATTTCCTTGCTCTTGCGCTCGCCCTTCTTATAGGCGCGCAGCACCTTTTGCAGATAGTCCACGCGCTGCGCCGCCAGTGCAGGTGAGCGCGGATCGGTGCTGTTGCCGTTGAC
>JADGRK010000214.1 GCA_017880985.1 Rhodoferax sp.
GCTCAATCTGCCTGAGAGCGAGCTCTCTGCGATGGCAGAAAACCTGCGTCTGGCGCAGGGTCCGCCAGCCGGCAGTTTGCCTGGCGCTGGCGCGGTGGCGCCGACTGGCGCCATCCCCCTGTGGCCACAAGAGATTGACCAGTTGGCCTGGCTCGGGTTGTCGAGTGCCAGCATTGAGGTGTTGCGGCCCTTCATCACGATCTTGCCGGTGCGCACCCCGGTCAACCTCAACACCGCGCCGGCGGAAGTGATTTACGCCTGTGTCGAGGCATTTAGCCTGGCCGACGCGCAGCACCTGGTCGATGCGCGCAACGCCATGCATCTGAACGCGATCGGCGATGCCAGCAAAATGGGTGGCAACGCCGACGCCAAATTCAATGAAACGCAGCACAGCGTGTCATCGCGCTTCTTTGAGGTGCGCGGCCAACTCCGCCTGGAACAAACCACGGTGCAAGAGCGATCCGTGGTGCAGCGCGACGGGCTGGACGTGAAGACACTGTGGCGCCAACATGGCGTAGCGAGCCCTGAGGCCGTTCTACAATGACGAGCGCCAAAACCTGCCTATGACCACCCTGATTGTCACTCTTCCCCCTGAGCCCAGCGATGCGGCGACCCTGTACGACTATGTGCTGAGCCCCGATGGCAACAGCGTGAGTGAGCAGTCACGCGCGCCACTGGCCTTGTTGCCGCTGGCCGACAAGGCCGGCAGCGAAGTGGTGGCGCTGGTGGCGGCGCGCCATCTGTCGTGGCATCAAGTGCAGCTGCCCAAGGGGACGCTGGGACGGCGTGTGTTCCAGGAGGGGGGTGGCTTGCGTGTGCGCGCGGTGCTCGAGGGCTTGCTTGAAGAGCGCCTGCTCGACGACACCTCGCAATTGCACTTTGCGCTGGAGCCGCAACCCGCCGCCGATGCGCCGGTCTGGGTGGCGGTATGCGAGCGGGCCTGGCTGCGTGCCGCGCTACAGGCGCTGGAACAGTCCGGCCACCCGGTCAGCCGCATCGTGCCCGAGTTTGCGCCCGACTCACTTTCGGACACGCTCTACATTACGGGCCAACCCGACGCAGCGCAAATGGTCTGCGCAGCCCAGGGCGGCGTCACGCTGTGGCCGGTTTCCCCGGCAACGGTGGCTCTTTTGAACTGGCCCCCTGACCAGCTCATTGTGGCTGAACCGACCGTCGCGGCGCTGGCCGAGCAATTGTTCAAGCGCAGCGTCAGCTTGCAGCAAAGTGCGCAGCGCCAATTGCTGGCGGCCCAGTCGGCCTGGGACCTGGCCCAGTTTGACTTTGCCAATTCAAATCGCGCCAGAACCTGGAAGCGATGGCAAACCGCCCTGAGCGCGCTGCTGCAAGCACCGCGCTGGCGTGCCGCAAGGGTCGCTGCTCTGGCGTTGGTGGCCATCAATCTGGTCGGGCTGAACGCCTGGGCCTGGAAGGAAAAATCCCAAACCAACGCGCAGCGACTGGCGATTCGCGCCGTGCTGACCGACACTTTTCCGAACGTGCGGGTGGTGGTGGACGCGCCGGTCCAGATGGCCAAGGAAGTCGCTGCGCTGGCGCACGCCAGTGGCCTGCCATCGGACCGGGATTTTGATCGCATGTCAAGTGCTTTTGTGGCTGCAGCGTCCGTCAATAAATCCCCGGTAGCTATTGAATTCGTAGCAGGCGAACTTCGTATGAAGGGCCTCGCGCTAAGCCCGCAAGAGCTTGCCTCAGTGTCTCTCAATCTCAAGCCACAAGGCTACTCGGCCAGCATCGAGGCCGACGCAGTGGTGATCAAGCAGGTGGCTGGTTTATGAAACTGATGCTGATTCTTCAGGCGCGCTGGCGTCAGGTGTCAGCGCGGGAGCAACGCCTGCTGTTGGCGGGGCTGGCGCTGGTGCTGCTGGCTTTGTTGTGGTGGGTGGCGCTGGCACCGGCGCTTGCGACTCTGAAAGCCGCCGAGCAGCAGCGCAGCGCGCTGAGCGCGCAACTACAGCAGATGCAGCGTCTGCAGGCGCAGGCCAAAGCGCTGCAAGCGCAACCCCGCATCGCCCTTGACGACGCGCGTCGGCTGCTGGAGGCGTCGGTTAAACCGTTGGGTAACACCGCCCAGTTGAGCGTGGCGGGCGAGCGTGCCACGCTCACGCTCAAGGGTGCCCCGGCTGATGCGTTGGCCCAATGGCTGACGCAGGCGCGGCTGAATGCGCACGTGGTGCCGTCTGAGGCCCGCCTGCGGCGCAGCAATGCGGGCACGGCGGGCGCGGCGGCGCTGCCGCCGACCTGGGACGGCACGCTGGTACTGAGCTTGGGCGCACGCTGAGGCCAACGCCCGGGTCGTCCACACAGTCCACCGTCAAGCCATGTTCCGCCGCAAACCAACAGCCGTTACGCCGCGCCTGCTGTCAGCCGACAGGAGATCACCTTGGGGCTGGGCGCTGACCGGAACACTGGTCGGCCTGCTGCTGGCCACGCTGCTCAATGCACCGGCGCATTGGCTTACCGCGCTGGTGCAACAGGGATTGGGTGAGCGCGTGCTGTTGCAGGACGTGCGTGGCACGCTCTGGAACGGCTCGGCCCGGTTGACGCTGGCCGGTGGCCCGGGCAGCACCGACAGCGCCAGCTTGCCGGGCCGCCTGAGCTGGCTGATTCGCCCCAGCTGGTCGGGCCTGCGGGCTGATCTGAATGCCGACTGTTGTATGCAGCAAGCCTGGCATTGGCGCGTGCAACCCGGTTGGGGTGGTGTCAGACTGCTGCTCTCTGACAGCGTGTCGCAGTGGCCTGCCCAGTGGTTAAGCGGGCTGGGGACGCCGTGGAACACGGTGCAGGTTGAGGGCCAACTGACGCTGTCCACCCAAGCGCTGGTGCTGGAGTGGGCCAGCGGGCGCCTGCTGCTGGCTGGCCAGGCCCAGCTTGATGCGTTGCAGATATCGTCGCGACTGTCGACCCTGAAACCGATGGGCAGCTATCGCGTCGTCCTGACTGGCGGCAGTGCGCCCGGTTTTGTGCTCAGCACGCTTGACGGGGCCCTACAATTGTCAGGCACCGGCCAGTGGGTGGGCAACCGCTTGCGCTTTGAAGGCGTGGCCAGCGCAGCCCCCGAGCGGATGGAGGCTTTGTCCAACCTTCTGAACATCATCGGTCGCCGCGACGGCGCCCGCGCCATTATCAAAATAGGTTGAATCCGTATGCAACATCGCGTCTTTCATGGCTCCCAAAACGCTATTTATTCAGTAGCTGCTTATGCAGTACTGACTGGGGCTATCGCCCTATTTACCATAAATTCCCAGGCGCAGACGGCGGCCACGCCGAAGGCCGGTGAGCCGGTGACCTTGAACTTCAGCAACGCCGAGATCGAATCGGTTGCGCGCACCATGGGCGTCATCACCGGCTTCAACGTGGTGGTTGATCCGCGCGTCAAGGGCACCCTGACGCTGGTGACTGAAAAACCGGTCAGCCGTGGCGTTGCCATGAACCAGTTCCTGGCCGCGCTGCGCTTGCAGGGCTATACCATGGTGGAGTCGGGCGGGCTGTACAAAGTAGTGCCCGAGGCCGACGCCAAATTGCAGAGTGGTGCCGTGACGGTCAGTGAAGGCACGGGCGGCACCAGCAACCAGATCACCACCCAGATTTTCAAACTCAATTTCGAGTCGGCCAACAATTTGGTCGCCGTGCTGCGCCCCTTGATCAGCCCCAACAACACGATCAATGTCAACCCCGGCACCAATTCGCTGATCATCACCGACTACGCCGACAACCTGCGCCGCATGGCTCGCATCATCGCCGCCGTGGATGTCTCCAATGCCACCGATGTCGAGATCTTGCCGCTCAAACACGCCATCGCCGTTGACCTGGCACCCCTGGTGCTGCGTCTGGTGGAGTCAGCGGGTGTCGGCACGGCGCCGGGACAGGCTGACACCTCGTTCAAGACCATTCTGGTGGCCGAGCCGCGCTCCAACAGCCTGATTTTGCGCGCCGCCAACCGGGCCCGGGTGGCGCTGGTAAAGTCTCTGGTGGACAAGCTTGACCAGCCCAGCGACAGCGCCAGCAACGGTGCGGCCGGCAATATTCACGTGGTCTATCTGAAAAATGCGGACGCCACCAAACTGGCGGTCACCCTGCGCGCCGCAATGACCGGCCAGGCCCCCGCCGCAGCCGCAGCAATGCCCGCAGGCACCCCCGCCACGGCCGCGGCGGCAGCACCCGCGCAGTCAACCGGCGGCCAAATCCAGGCCGATGCCAGCACCAATTCGCTCATCATCACCGCACCGGAGCCGCAATACCGGCAGTTGCGCGCGGTCATCGATCGGCTTGACGGACGACGCGCCCAGGTGCTGGTCGAGAGTCTGATTGTGGAAGTGAACACCACTCGGGCGGCCGAGTTCGGCATACAGTGGCAGGGTCCACTGGGTCAGGCCGGCGACGGCGTCATCGGCCTGCTGGGGACCAACTTTGGTGCCCTTGGCAAAAATATCATCAACCTGGCAATGGGTGGTGGCGCGGTGGCGCCGGGGACCGGTCTCAATGTTGGCGCGGCACAGCGGACCAACGGGGTTTACGTGCTCGGCTTTTTGGCGAATTTTATGGAGTCCAGTGGCAGCGGCAATGTGCTGTCCACGCCGAATTTGCTGACACTCGACAACGAGGAGGCGAAGATCGTGATCGGTGAAAACGTGCCCTTCATCACCGGCCAGTTCACCAACACCGGCGCCAGCAACGGCTCGGTCAATCCGTTCACCACCGTCGAACGCAAGGACGTCGGGCTGACGCTGAAGGTCAAGCCACAGATCAATGAGAACGGCACTGTCAAGCTGGTGATCTACCAGGAGACCTCGGCAGTCAAGGCCGGCACTGAAAACGCCCTCAACGGGCCGACAACGACCAAACGCACCATCGAGTCCACGGTGCTGGTCGACGACGGCAGCATCGTGGTGCTGGGCGGTCTGTTGCAGGATCAGTATTCCGGCAACCAGG
>JADGRK010000215.1 GCA_017880985.1 Rhodoferax sp.
GTCAGGGCCGCGGTGTGAGCCGACCAGCGCAGGCCCAAAGCAGGCAGCGCAAAAAAGAAAAAGAAAAGCTGTACCAGGAAAGGCGTGTTGCGAATCAGCTCGATGTAGGCATTGATGAGCCAGCGCAGCGGGCGCGGGCCGGCGGTTTTGCCCCAGGCGCACAGGATGGCCACCGCCAGACCCATCAGCATGGCCAGCATGGAGAGCTCGATGGTGCTCCAGGTTCCTTTGACCAGCAGCGGCCAGGCCGCAAAGACATCACCAAATTGAAACGAATAGTTCATGAGCGGATGCAAATACTGAAACCGGTTTCAAACAATTATAGAAGTACTTCTGTCAGCGCTGTAACTAAGGAAAACCCTAGGGTCTGTCAGGTGGGTGTGGACACGGAGGAGCCGCGTGGCATCAATCGACCGGACAGCAATATCTGGCGTGGTGGCAGCTCCAGGCCCTTCAGGCGCTCGATCAGGCAACCCGCTGCGATCCGACCCAACTCGTTGGTCGGCTGGGCGATGGTGCTCAGGCCCGGGCCCACATAGGGTGACCACTCGGTGTCGTCAAAGCCGACCAGGCCGATATCGGTGCCCAGGCGCCAACCCAAACGTGCCATGGCCGCTACCACCCGCAAGGTCACCACCGCGTTGCTGGAGAGTACCCCGGGCGGGCGCTGCTCGCCGGCACGCTGGCGCAAGCTGCGCAGCGCGTTGTCCAAGGCGGCCTCGGCGTCTTCTGCCGTGCTTTCAAACGTGCTGCCACGCAGGCTTGAGATGCCGGTCGCAGATTCGCTGATAAAACCGCGGAAAGCCGCTTTGCGTTCCTCGCGGGAACTGACGTCCTTGACCGGCTCCGAGACAAACAGCAGTTCGCGGTAGCCACTCTCTACCAAGTGCTGCGCGCCCAGGCGCACGGCACCGGCATTGTCCAGCGACACAAAGTCGGCTAGCATGTCCTGGTGGCGCCGATCGACCAGCACCACCGGCTTGCCGTGGCGCGCAGCGTCTGCAGCGGCACCGGCATCACGACCCAGCGTGTTCAGGATAAAGCCTTCCACTTGGTAGGCCGTGAGCGTCTTAATGGCTTCACTTTCGCGCCGACTGTCATTGCCCAGGTTAAATAGCATGAGCAGGTAGCCGGCCTCCTGGCAGGCTTTCTCAGCACCGCGCAGCACCGCCACAGAGAATGGGTTGGTGACGTCGGCTACCACCAGGCCAATCAGCCGCGAGCGCCCGCGCTTGAGCGCCTGCGCCATCGGGCTCGGGCTGTAAGCCAGGGCCGCGATGGCCACGTCCACCCGCGTGGCAATTTCCTTTGTGAGCAATTTGTCTCGGTGATTCAGAAACCTCGAGACAGTGGCTTTGGAGACACCTGCTTCGCGTGCCACATCCGCAATGGTGGCGCGTTTAGCGGAGGTGGAAGGGGAATGAATTTTGGCGAACATTTCAAATGGGACAAGGTTTTGTTGACCAACTGAAACCAGTTTCAGAAAATGGTAACACTGGACTTTGTAAGTTGTGTTCAAGCGCCCGCACAGGGGGCTTACTTCAAACCCAAGGGGTCGGTGATCGTGCCATCGCCAATCAGCTGCCCCATTTTGAAGATGCCGCTCACGCGCAAGGCCGGTTCGCCATCAGCAGTGACCAGCCCTTGGCCAAACAACATATTGCGCGTGCTGCGAAGCACGTCGGCCTCACCCTGCACCCAGGCGCCCAAGGCCGCCGCACCCATAAAGTCAACCTGCAGGCTGATGGTGGGCAAAAAACGCCGCTCCATATCGGCCTGGTACATCGAGGCACATGGAATCAGCATGTCGGCAAAGGTCGCCAGCATGCCGCCGTGGCAAACCTGGAGCGGGTTGGTGTGCCGCTTTTCCACGCGAAATCCCAACAGCAAGCGCTGACCGGTCCATTTGCCGTAAAGCGGGCCGTTGTGGGACACGAAAGGGCCGCCAACTTTGACGAGGCGGAAGCCTTCAGGAATATCTTCGACGGTATCCGCTGCAATATCGTCGAAATTGATGGGGGCGGGAGTCATGGGCGTCATTATCGCCACGCCACGCTACAACCACAGTGTCTTCATCGTCCGCCGGCGGCGTCAAGAAACAGGAATCACTGAACGAGATGCTTCAGGACCCGATCACAAGGCCAGACACGTCAACACTCTTTACGCCCTTTACTTTTTCGGCAATCATCTTCACCAGGTCGATGGCATCTTGGCTGGGTAATTGGCCCTTGAGTGAAACCGCACCGTGCTTGGTTTTTACACTCACTTTGAATGCCTTCGACACGCTGTTTGCGAGGATTTCTGACTTCACTTTGGCAGTGATCCAGCTATCGGACACGGCCCGTTCTGCTTTGCTGACGGCATTGGATGGTGCGATGGCGGCGTTATCGGACGCAGCTTGCGACATGTCCATGCCGAGAAGAAGCGCAGCGACGACGAGTGTGGTTCCAAGGGAGATTTTGCTGAGATTTTGGGTAGTAGTCATTGGTAACTTTCAAGTCTATGTTTAAACATGGTGAACACCTGGCAGAGCGTAACTCTGTCATGCACCATGCAAGTTGAGCGTGCCACAGCGTGTGACGGGCTGTCTGTGCGGCAGCACACAAACGGTTCTGTCACGTTGCCGGCTGACGAATGTGTTTCTGTTGGGAACGAAGCCAGTCCCTCAGACTGGACGGATCTGTCTTATCCAACCAAGAGGTTTGCCTTTATCGAGCATCCCAGATTCCAATTCAATAAATGTATTGTGTCTCCCATTCTCACTTCAATCGGATTTGTCATCGCGTCGGGTGTTGAAACTCTCCGGACAGTCGCTGCCCGTGCCACGTTCGCGAGTTGTTCAGCCGCTTGTCCACAGCTTAAGGCACACGTTGTGGAGGTAAGTGTGCACACAGGAGTCGGCTGACAGACTGACTGCGGCCCCATGATAGTAGATCATGACTTGTAAAAATGGCCTTTAATATGGTGCTTGGCCTGAGATGGTTGAATGTCCCGGTTGTGGCGGCGCGCGACTAATGGGCTCCGATTGACCGCAGGACGGAGAAACAAATGAACGTTGAATCAATTACTTTTTCGCGTCGTCCGGCGCGTCGCTTCTGGGGCTGGGGCGCGGCGGACGCGGTCCTTGACGATGGCGAACGGGCGACCGTGAAGTCCATGGTCGAGCAGTTGGGTGGACGTTATGCCGCCCTGGCGCCACCCGCAGTTGCCGAGTTCGAGTTGCGCGCACCGCGGGTTGCGCCGCCGGCCTCGCTGGCGGCCATGTTCTCGAAAACGCCCCTTGACCGGCTCAATCATGCCTACGGCAAGAGCTACGCCGATTGCGCCCGGATGTGGCTGCGCCGCCTGCACAACCCGCCCGACTGGGTCGCCTTCCCCGATGACGAACCGGCCGTAGTCGACATCCTTGACTGGGCCGCATGCAGCAACGTGGCGGTGATTCCATTTGGGGGCGGTACCAGCGTCTGCGGTGGTGTTGAGCCCACGGTGGGCGATGGTTTTGCGGGTGTAATTTCGCTCAATATGGAGCGGCTCGGGCGCGTGCTGGAGATCGACCCGTTGAGCCGGGCAGCGCGGATTCAGGCCGGTGCCTTTGGGCCGGAGATCGAGTCCCAGCTGCGCCCTCATGGCCTGACACTGCGCCATTTTCCGCAGAGCTTTGAGTTTTCGACATTGGGTGGCTGGATTGCCACCCGGGCCAGCGGTCATTACGCCACCCAATACACCCATATCGATGACTTCGTCGAAGCCACCCGCATGGTGACGCCGTCCGGGGTGCTACAGACCCGTCGTCTGCCCGCCTCCGGCGCTGGCCCGGCACCTGATCGGTTGGTGCTTGGCAGCGAGGGCACGCTTGGGGTGATCACCGAGGCCTGGATGCGGCTGCAGGACAAACCGCGGTTTCGGGCCTCGGCATCGATCCGCTTTGCCGACTACTTCACGGCGGCGCGCTGCGTGCGGGCACTGGCGCAGTCCGGCTTGAATCCGACCAATTGCCGGCTGCTCGACCCGATGGAAACTGTCTTCTCCGGTATTGGCGACGGACGCTGCGCGGTCCTGGTGCTGGGTTTCGAGTCGGCCGACCACCCCTTGCAGGCGTGGATGGAACGCTCACTCGAACTGGTACTTGATCACGGCGGCGAATATGACGCTGCCGCAGTTGCGCGCTCGATGGAGAGCGAGGGCAGCAAGGAGCATCGGCGCGGGGCGGCGGGCGCTTGGCGCAAGGCCTTCATTCGCATGCCCTACTGGCGCGACCCGGCCGTTGGGTTGGGTCTAATCATGGATACCTTCGAGTCGGCGATCACTTGGGATCGCTTCGAGAGCTTCTACCAAAGCGTCAAGTTGGAGGTTCAAACGGCGATTCAGCGCATGACCGGTCAGGAGAGCATTATTTCGTGCCGTATCACGCACGCCTACCCGGATGGCGTCGCCCCCTATTTCACGATCGCCGTATTGGGTTCGCCCAGCGGCGACGTTGCCAGCGCGTTGGCTGCTTGGCGCGAGATCAAATTGGCGGCGAATGCTGCGGTCGTGGGTCAAGCTGGCACCGTGACCCACCATCACGCCGTCGGCCGTGATCACCGCAGCGGCCACGAGCTCGAGATGCCTGGCTTGTTCCGCCAGATGCTCGCGGCTGCCAAGGCAGTGGTTGATCCCACGGGAATTCTCAATCCCGGTGCGCTTTACGATGCGCGCAGCCGGTCAATTGGGAAATGTGGCGTTCTGTGCGAGCACAGCGAGAAATAGAGCACATTATTTGATGAATTGAATTGACTCATGCGCCGGAATTGCGCTGACCCATGCATTGGCCATTCGAATCGTTGCTAGCGTTGGGATTGCGAGGAAATGGTCGGGGTCAGTCCAAAGTCGCCACTTGGGTCAGAAGCGCGCCGACGTCAGCACTGAAGGTTCACCGTGCTCCGAGAAGC
>JADGRK010000216.1 GCA_017880985.1 Rhodoferax sp.
ACGCAAGCGCCGCCGGGTAAAATTTCGTAGAATCTGTTAATATACCCCCTGGAGTACCTAAATGAATTTGGAACAAGCCCGCTTCAACATGATCGAACAACAAATCCGTCCCTGGAACGTGCTGGATACCGAAGTGCTGCATTTGCTGTCAGTGGTCAAGCGCGAAGACTTTGTTCCTTTGGCGCACAAGGCGCTGGCCTTTGTGGACATGCAAATTCCATTGGGCCACGGGCAGTGCATGCTGGAACCGCGCGTAGAGGCCAGGATGCTGCAAGACGCAGCCGTCCAAAAGCATGAAAAAGTGCTCGAAATCGGCGCCGGTTCCGGCTACATGGCGGCCTTGCTGGCGCACCGCGCCCAACGTGTCATTTCCCTGGAAATCAATTCGGAATTAGCCCAAATGGCCCGCACCAACCTCCAAAAGGCTGGCATTCACAACGCCGAAGTCCGCGAAGTCGATGGGGCCAAGGGCGCCACCGCCGACGGCCCGTTCGATGTCATCATGCTCAGCGGCTCGGTGGCTGAGTTGCCCCAATCCCTGCTGGCCCAACTCAAGATCGGCGGCCGACTGATCGCAATTGTGGGCGACGAACCCGTCATGTGCGTCACACTGGTCACGCGAACAGGTGAAGCCGAATTCATTACCAGTTCCCCCTGGGACACCGTAGCACCTCGCCTGCTCAATTTCCCTGAACCGTCGCACTTCACTTTTTGACCCCCATGATTGCCCAGGTTCGTCCGTCTGATTTATCCGCATGGCTTGAAACCGTGCGCCGTCATGGCGCCCCGGTGGTGCTCGATGTGCGTGAGCCGAATGAGTTGCGGGTTGCCAGTGTCAAAGCTGACGGGTTTGAATTGGTGACGATCCCGATGGGCGTCATTCCACCGCGTCTGAACGAACTCGATCCCGAGCAACCGATTGCCTGCCTCTGCCATCACGGCGCGCGCAGCATGCAGGTAGCGGCATTTTTGAGAGCACGCGGGTTCAATCACGTGGCCAATATCGCCGGTGGCATCAATGCATGGTCAGCGGAACTCGACCCCTCCATTGCGCGCTATTGAGTTTGCGGTGTTTACACCCCCAACTTGTCATCACAACTTGTCATTGCAAATAACTCCAAGGTCCACCATGAAAACGTTCCGTCTATTGCCGCTCGTCGCCGTCATTGGGGCGACCTTGGCCTTTCCGCTGCGGGCCCAGAGCTTGGTGGACCTGTACGAATCGGCACGCGGTTTTGATGCCTCCTATCAGTCTGCAAAATCACAATACGATGCAACCCTGGCCCGGGCGGCCCAGGCCAAAGCCTTGGTACTGCCCACGGCCAATTTGGCACTGGGTGCTTCGCGCTCCACCGAGCAATACATCCCTGGCACTGGACCTCAAGCAGATTTTTCCTATGGCACTGAAAATGCCACCGTCAGCGCATCGCAACCACTGTACCGTCCGGCCAACTGGGCCGGTTACAGGCAAGGTCTCAAGCAGGTGGACCTGGCCCAGGCCCAGCTGGACGCCGCCGATCAGGATTTGATCATTCGCGTCAGCCAGGGTTATTTTGACGTGCTGGCCGCGCAGGACAGCCTGACCTTTGTGCAAGCCCAGAAAGCGGCGGTGGCCGAACAACTGGCGTCGGCCAAGCGCAATTTTGAAGTGGGCACCTCCACGATCACCGACACACGCGAAGCGCAGGCCCGGTTTGACCTGGTGATTGCCCAGGAAATTGCTGCTGAAAATGATTTGCGCGTCAAGAAAATTGCACTTGATCAGCTGGTCGGCAAGAGCGAGGCCCAGCCCCAGGCATTGGCCCAGCCGGTGGCACTGCCTGACCTGTTGCCCAACGATGCCAACATCTGGGTTCAGCAATCTGAAGGCGATCACCCCAGCATCAAGCAGGCACAAATCGCGCTGGAAGTCGCGCAACTCGAAACCAGCAAGGCAGAAGCGGGCCACAAACCCACCCTGGATCTGGTCGCCAGCTACAACGCCATTAACAATCTCGATGGCAGCAGCACACCCGGCAGCAGTGACTCCCGCGTCAATGTTGGCACCATCGGCCTGTCTTTCAACCTGCCGCTGTTCGCTGGCTTCTACACGCAAAACCGCATCAAGGAAACCCTGGCGCTGGAAGACAAGGCGCGCAATGACCTGGAGGGAGCCAAACGCGCCGTCGCTCAAGGCACTCGCACCGCCTTCTTCGGTGTGCTCTCAGGGCAAAGTCAGGTCAAGGCTTTGGAAGCCGCCGAGGCCTCCAGCCAGAGCGCGCTGGACGCCAACAAGCTGGGCTACCAGGTGGGCGTTCGCATCAACATCGACGTGCTCAATTCACAAAGCCAGCTGTTCGACACCAAGGCCAAGTTGGCCAAGGCACGTTATGACGTACTGGTAGGCGGCCTGAAGCTGCGCCAGGCCAACGGCACACTCAGGGCCGAGGACTTACAGAGCGTCAACGCACTGCTGGCCAGGTAACAAATAACTCTTGCTGACCGGCGCCGTTATTGGTTCGGTGCGATGCTGGCGAACTCAACAATTGCCGTCCATGATTCCCTTCTCGGTTCTCGACCTTTCCCCCATCGTGCAAGGCGGCGACGCGGCACAGTCCTTTCGCAACACCCTTGACCTGGCCCAACACGCCGAACGTTGGGGCTATCGGCGCTACTGGCTGGCCGAGCATCACAGCATGCCGGGTATTGCCAGTGCCGCGACCTCGGTACTGATCGGACATGTGGCGGGTGGCACGACTCGCATTCGGGTCGGTGCGGGCGGCATCATGTTGCCGAATCATTCGCCGCTGGTCATTGCCGAGCAATTTGGCACATTGGAGTCGCTGTACCCCGGCCGCATCGACCTCGGGCTGGGCCGCGCGCCCGGCTCGGACCAGATCACCGCGCGCGCCCTGCGCCGCAACTTGGCCTCGGATAGCGATGAGTTTCCGCGCGATGTGGTCGAGCTGATGGACTATTTTTCAAGCGCCTCCAAAAACCCGGTGCATGCGGTGCCGGGCCAGGGCTTGAACGTGCCGGTCTGGATTCTTGGCTCCAGCCTGTTTGGCGCGCAGTTGGCCGCGGCACTGGGTCTGCCGTATGCCTTTGCGTCCCACTTTGCGCCCCAGCAGATGATGCAGGCCATTGCGCTGTACCGGGCCAGCTTTCGTCCCTCGGCGCAACTGGCGAAGCCTTACGTCATGCTGGGCTTTAACGTGTTCGCCGCCGACAGCGATGAAGCAGCGGCGCATCAAGCGACCTCGATGCAGCAGGCCTTTGTGAACCTGCGCAACGGACGCCCTGCGCGACTGCCGCCACCCGTGGCCGACTATCCCAATCTCGTCGGCCCGGCCGAGCGCTCCCTGCTCGACAGCGTGCTGTCATGCTCGGCGATTGGTGCATCCGGCACCGTGCGAGCCAGTCTGAATGCGTTCATCGAACGCACCGGAGCCGACGAGCTGATGATTACGTCGCAGATTTATGATCATGCGGCGCGGCTGCGTTCTTACGAAGTCACCTCTGGCATGTTTTCCGCAACACTTTAAAAGGAGAGACCATGAGCGAATATCCGGTCGCCGTCAGACGCAACATCTGGCTGCGAGGCCTGCTGATGATCCTGATGGGTGTGGCCTACCATCTGGCCAGCATCTTGCTGTTTTTCGTCGCCCTCATCCAGTTTGTGCTGGCATTGGCCAGCGACGCGCCAAACCCACGTCTGATGGCGTTTGGCCGCAGTCTGGGGCGTTACCAGGGCCAAATCGCAAACTTCGTCAGCTTTGCCATCGAAGCACCACCTTTTCCATTTGCCGACTGGCCGGCAAGCGATTAGTGGTCCCGGACCCTACAGCACCAACGAGCCAAAATGGCGCACAAACGCTTGCGTGGTCTCAGCGCTCAGTCTCTGACCGACAAAAATCTCTACACCGCGTAGCATTTTTCGTAGCTCGGCGGGGTTCTGGCTGCGATCAATGGCGTCACAAAGGGGCTCGCCTGCCGACCCCAGGCGCTCCAACACAAAGTCCGAGGCTTGCTGGCGCACTTTAGTGAATTCTTTCGGGCTGCTTGCGGGTCCGGGTTCTGCGGCCGCTGCGGTCGCAGCGAAACCTGGCGCTACCGGCGCCTGCAACGGGGCAATGCAGTCCGTCGATTCGATCAGCCCCTCCCGCAGCAGGTGATCAAATGCTTCATCGAACTCACCAACCCGCACGAAGACCGCCAGATCATTGACTGTTTTATTGCCGTCAATTATGACCAACAGACGGCGTTGCACCACATCCAATGCGCGGCTGCGCCCGGCAAGCTCTGCCCGACCCTTGTCTGTCTTGACGTATGTCATTCCAGGGTTCATAGAGATTTTTTTGTAGTCATCCAACATGGCAATTATGCGATCTTCATCTGCTGCTGGCGCGAGCCCCATCAAGCTTTTCCCGGCTTTTCTGTAACAAGATGCTCGCCCTGCCAAGTTGGCTGACAGGGTGCAATTTGGTAGCGCCAATTTTCCTGATCCTCACAGGGTCAAAAACATGGCACAGACCGCTGCCGCCATCATCAGCGTCGCCAACCAGCCCAGCACTCTCAACCCGGTCGAAATGACAAACTGCCCCATAATTTCAGTGCGTACCGCCATCAACATCATCAGCGCCATGATCGGGACGGAAATGACGCCGTTGATGACGGCACTCCAGTACAAGGCCTTGATCGGGTCGATCGACGTAAAGCCCAGCGCAATGCCAATCAAGGTCGAGATGGCGATGATGCCGTAGAACTGCTTGGCCCTCATGGGCGTGCGTTCAAGGCTATTTTTCCATTTAAAAGCACCCGCCATGGCGTAGGCGGAAGACCCAGCCAAGACCGGAATCGCAAGCAATCCGGTGCCAATGATGCCAGCGCTAAACAGCATGAACGCAAACTCGCCGGCAATCGGACGCAGCGCTGTTGCCGCTTGCGC
>JADGRK010000217.1 GCA_017880985.1 Rhodoferax sp.
TGGTGCCACCAAAAGCCTTTACAAGCTTGGATTTCACCACATTACTGGTTATTCGTACAGTTATTTTGAAGAATATAAAACCGCATCCCCCGCCACTCGCACCGCACCCGCCTTTTCCAGCTTGGCGACCATTGCGTCAATCTGCTCCGCAGTGCTGCCCTTGCCAAGCAGCGCGCCAACACGTCGCAGAAACGGCTTGAGCTTGGTTGGCGCTTTGCTGCCCATCTTGACCAATCCTTTTTGAATGCGGGTGAGCGTCTTGGCTTCCGGGCTGGACATTGCGATCGGCGCTGGCGCTGCTGGCTTTCCTTTAGCCGGTGTGGGTGACTTCCTGGCTGGAGCTTTTTTTGCCACCTTTTTCGCCGCAGCTTGTTGAGGTGCAGCCTTCTTTGCGACTGCCTTCGTGGCTGGCGCTTTGGTCGCAGGTGCCTTAACCCCTGGCACCTTCTTGGCGGAGGATTTCTTGGCAGCAGCCTTTGCGGGGGCGGCAGGTGCTTTCACGGCCACGGCCTTTTTGGCAGGCGCTGCCTTTGCAACGCTCTGGCGTCATGCCCTGCCCCCTTTGGCCTGATTCTATGGCCTGCAACGGCGCCCACACATCGGCGCTGATCGGGCACGGTTCAGGATAAGGGTGCAGCCTTGCGGGGTGGCGCAAAACGTTCTGAATGTCACCACCCGGCAGAGCGCCAGGTGCCGTTCTGAAAGTAGTGCACCTGATCGTTCCACAACAGCGATCGATCGTTGCTGATGTCGCGTTCGCCCGGCAGGCTCGAGGCCAGCGCCGGACGCGCGCTCAAACTCTGCGCGCCCAGGTTGATTTCGAATTTCTGCAACTCCGTGCGCGTGAACTGGAAATAGTCGTTGACGGCCCCGGTGGACCCAGGCGATGGGGTGTCATGCAGGCTGATCGGCAAACTCACGCGCACGCTGTTGCCCGATGTCTGTAGTGCGATGCCATGGTGATCGCGCAGCACGGTGGCGTCGGTGCCACGCCGACCAATGACACTGCGTGCCGCCTCGCGCGGATGAGCGGGGTCGCTGACGTCGATCAGCGAAAGCTTGACACCCTGATACCAGGCAAAGCGGCCATCGCCCGACGAACCGTCCGAGATGGCGTCCTTGCCCACTCCCAGCAGCAGGTTGTCGGTCAAGGGGAACAAATAGTCAGAATAGCCGCTCACCTGCAGCTCGCCGGCGACTTTCGGGTCAGCCGGGTTGGACAGGTCGAGGATGTACAGCGGGTCGGTCAGCCGGTAGGTGACAAGGTAGCCGCGGCTACCGATGAAACGGGAGGCATAAAGTTGCTCACCGGGCTTGCCCAGCGGCGCCGGGCGGGCGGCATTGGGCAGCTCGCCCACGACCGCCAAGGTGCCGGTAGTTTCCTGCAGGATGGTCAGGTGGCCCGGGGACTCAATGGGCGTGCTGGTGCCTGATACCGTCATCGGTGTGATCCAGCCACCCCAGGTTGGCGCCGTTTGTGTGATCACGCGCAACGCGCCATTGTGCTCACCCATGCGGAACGATTTTCGGTTTTGATCAAAGCCCAAATGCCCGGTCACGTTGCCGGATCCACGGTAGGCCATGTCCAGCCCGTTGAGCGCAAATTTGTGGATGTCGGTACTGGTCTGCCCGGCGTAGATCGGGAACGCGCCACCGTAGGTATAGGCGCTGCGGGTAGTCGCCAGGTACAGGCTCTGGTCCGACATGTAGAACGCCTCGGTGCCACCGGTGAAGCAAACTGCAGCGTGACGGTGTGTGACGGACGCGAGGTCGATACCGACGAGCGTGATGATGTCGGCGCTCTGGACGATATTTTTCTCCTGCGTGAAGCACGAAGACGGCTGAACCAGCGGCTGTGCGGCGCCGCCATCGATGGACAGCGTGGGCAGTAACGCAGAAGACTCAAGCGAATCGATCAGCGCCTGGTTGGCAGCAGTTTTGGCCGCAGGCCACAAGGGATCGAGCCCGGGCACTTGTGGATAGCTGCGCAGCACGAGGTACAGCGTGGAGCCAAGTCGGCGCGAGCCGATCAACTTTCCGGTCATGCGCAGGGTGCGGCGCAGCTGCATCGCTGTCGGGTTGGCGGTATCTATCAGTGCCAGCTCCGTGACGCCCTGGCCCCACGACTGGGGCGCAAACCAGGCGTCGTAAATGCCCCAACCGGTGTTGCTCTCTGCTATCGCCGCCAGCTGCTGGCGTTCAGCATCGAGGTAAAAGCCGGTGCCGCCAACATCAGCCGAGAACGGGATCTTCAGGCTGTCCACGGAAAGCAGCGCCGAATCAGCAGCGCTCGCGTTAAACGCCTGACGACGCAACAGCTCGCGTGTGCTGCCGCTGGCACTGGACTGCCCCAGGCTGAAGACGTGCGTGCCATCACTCTTGATCAGGTCGGCTTCGTCCACCCCGGCCTGTTGCAGGGTGGTGCCGGAAAACACGCTGGTCATGGCACCAGGCGCAGCGGGTGCGGCCGCGGTGGCGGCGGTGATGTCGGTCGCCCAGACGCTGCCCAGGTAGCCCTTGCTCGACGGGCCGAGCGCGGCGCGAAAATACGCGGTCAAGCCGGCCTCGGTCGCGCTGCGCAGGCACCACGGCAAAGCTGACGGCTCGGTGATCGGGCCGCTGGCTCCGGCGCCACCTCCACCGCAGCCCGCCAGGGTTGCTGCCAGCACCAGCCCCAGACCGGCGCCGCCTGCGAGTACACGGCTGAACAGACTTCGAACAGGAGGGATGATTGATGCCATGACACTTTACCTCTTAAAAAGCATCCTCCGGCATATCAGCACAAGTCGGATTGCAGTTTGCCACCACCTGCAACCAGGCCCCAATTTTTGGCAACTCATAATGATAAAAATAGGCTGTAGCCCCTACGCGACCGGCGCTAGCAGCTATTGATTGCGTAGCATCCAGGCGCAGCGTGGTGAACGCCACGTCAAGCCAGATCCAGGCCAGCACGGTATGGCCAAAGGCTTGCAGGTAGGGCACCGCATTGGCCAGTGCCTGTGCCGGATGGCCGCTCTGCCAAGCGGCCTGCGTTGCCTGCACCACCTGCTGCAGCGCTTCTGTCAGGGCTTGCGCATGCAGCGCCAATTCAGGCAACTGGGCCGCCTGCGCCACACTGACCTGAATGCGCGCCGCCAGCAGCGCCAACGCCCGACCGTTTTCCATCAACACTTTGCGCCCCAGCAAGTCCATCGCCTGAACGCCATGCGTGCCCTCGTGAATCATGTTCAGGCGGTTGTCGCGCCAGTACTGCTCGACCGGGAAGTCGCGCGTGTAGCCATAGCCACCGTGGATCTGGATCGCCAGCGAGTTGGCTTCCAGACACCATTCGCTGGGCCAGCTCTTGGCAATCGGGGTCAATACCTCCAGCAACAGGCGGGCCTCATCCGCCGCTTGCGGGTTGCCGGTGTGTTGCTCATCAACCAGCCGGGCGCAATACAGCTCCAGCGCCAACGCGCCTTCGCAATAGGCTTTCTGCGCCAGCAACATGCGTTTGACATCGGCATGTTCGATGATGCGGACCTGGGGTTGCGAGGCATCTTTGCCGCCCGCCCCCAACGCACGACCCTGCGGTCGATTCCTGGCGTATTCCAGTGACGCCTGATACCCGGCGTAGCCAAGCATGGTGGCCGCCAGGCCGACGCCGATGCGCGCCTCATTCATCATGTGGAACATGCAGCGCAAACCCTCGCCCGGCTGGCCCACAAGATAGCCGACCGCACCCGCTTCGCCCCTGACCGGGTACTTGCCTTCGCCAAAATTGAGCAGCGTGTTGACGGTGCCGCGCCAGCCGCACTTGTGGTTCAAACCGGCCAGCGCCACATCGTTGCGTTCACCGGTCAACACACCGGCCTGATCCAGCATTCTTTTGGGCACGATAAAGAGTGAAATGCCTTTGACGCCGGGTGCCAGCTTGCCACTGTTATCGGGAATTTTGGCCAGCACCAGATGGATGATGTTTTCAGTCAGCTCATGCTCACCGGCCGAGATCCACATCTTGTTGCCCCGGAGGCGGTAGCGCGGGCCCAGCGGGTCAGACTCGAAGCCCTGGCCATCGGGCGTGGCGCGCGTTGCCACGTCGCCCAAACTGGAACCCGCCTGCGGCTCGCTCAAGCACATGGTGCCCGAAAAACGACCCGAGAATTCATTTTTGGCAAACACCTCTTTTTGCAGCGCGGTGCCGTGCACCATCAGCAAATTGGCGTTGCCAGTAGTCAACATGCCCGAACCAATGCTGACCGAGGCGCAGGCAAAAAATGAATTGGCTGCCGCCTCAATGGTGTAGGGCAGTTGCATGCCGCCCATCTCAAAATCCTGCGCCGCGCTCAACATACCCGATTCGGCATAGGCCTTGTGCGCATCATGCGTGGCCTGCGGCAGGATCACGCGCTCGCCGTCAAAGCGTGGCTCCTGCGTATCCACCAGGCGATTGAAGGGCGCATATTTCTCGCGCGCGATGCGCTCGCAGGTATCGAGCACAGCGTCAAACGTTTCGCGGCTGTGATCGGCAAAACGGGGCCGCTGATTGAGCGACTCAACGTCGAGCCATTGGTATAGAAGGAAATCAAGTGTGAAACGAAGGTTCATAGTGTTGTAGGAGGTGATGGGTTTGTATTGTTCTCATTTTGGCCTCACTCGTAACCCTTCCACACCATCGGTTGTGGCATCGAACTGGGTTGTAGAAGCTGAAAAGAATGTATTCGTTTTCATTTTTGGCCCCACTCACTCCCCCCGCCCTCTCCCGCCCCGCCGGGCGGAAGAGGGAGCCAACAGCGATATTTGGCAATGTCTATGAAGTGAATCAGTACACGCGCCACGGTGCGTTGAGACAAACAAATCAAATTTTTCAATTTCCAACGTGCTTATCGAACGAGTACGTCTTCGCTTTGATCACGCGGCCAAATAGGGCTGTTGGCTCCCCTTT
>JADGRK010000218.1 GCA_017880985.1 Rhodoferax sp.
GCGAGATGCCAAAAAAATTCAGGATGTGCAGGCCCATCAGGGCGCTGACCGCAATCACCACAAAGGCGCTGAACGATGAGATCCAGATCGTGCGACGACGCTGCTCGGGCGTAAAGTCTTGCGTGTAGTGGATGAAAAATGGCACGATCGCCAGCGGGTTGACAATGGCCAGCAGCGTGACGAGCGGTTTGAAGTCCATGAAAATTCTCCCAATTCGTGCGTCAACCGCCGGGCTTAAAGGGTGGCGCAACCCGGCAGAAATGGGTCAACGTCGGCTACGGCGCCTCGACCCCCAGAAATTCGGCCAGGCCGGCCGTGCTCAAAGCGCCTTCACGGCTCGCGGTTTGACCGGTCTTCAAGTTCTTGGCCACCACAAAAGGAACCGATTCGGCGCCAAAACTGTTCAACAGTTGGGTGTTGTTCTTGATCGCCTGAGCGACCTCGGGTGTGACGCTGCTTGAGGCCGAAATGCCCCCCTTGCCGGCCAACAATGAAGCTTCATGTTCACTCATCAAGGCGCCCGGATTGGCGGCAGTCAGCAGCGCGGCGCCTTGCGCCGTACTGGTGGCGTTGATCATGCCGACCGGAATCCAGACAAACTTGACCTTTTTGTGCAGCGGCGCGGAAGCCTCCCACAGGTGACCACAGTGCGGACACTGGCTGTCAAAAAAAACATAAACTGTGTTGGTGCTCATCAAGGCACCGACGGTAAAGCCTTTGGCCTGCTCCGACACGGTCTGCAAGGACACTTCGCGTTTGGCCGATGATGCCGCGTTGCTGGCCTCTTGCGGCGAGCAGCCGCCGAGGCCGAGTGCCATGAACAGCGCGAATGCTGGAAAAAGATGCTGGTGTTTCAATCGGATACCTCTTTGCCTTGACGTTGGCGGATAGAAATTTTTGGTCGATCTTAGCGCGGGTCGAATGGGCCAGCAGCGTTGCGGGTATTGGACCCGCGCTTGCGGGGCAGGTGTCAACGTGTGCTGCGGTCCAGATAACGTTTTCTTGAAAAAACCAGCACCAGCGTGACTGCGATCAGCAACATGGCGCCCATGGCAAACCAGAAGCCATTGGACTGATGCAGAAAGGGGATAAATTCAAAGTTCATGCCAAAAATGCCGGCGATCAGGTTCAGCGGCAAGAAAATCGCCGTCAACACGGTGAGCGTGCGCATGATCTCGTTGGTACGGTGGCTTTGGGCGTTGAAGTGCATCTGGACGGCGGTCTCGGCATTTTGCTCCAGGCGCTGCACATGATGCACCACGCGCTCGATGTGTTCCAGCACGTCACGGCTGCGCACTTGCAGAGAATCGCGCTCACGCTGACTCGCGGGCGTGTCGGCCTCGGGCCAGGCTTTGATGGATTCGCTCCAGTCCAGCACGGCGGAGCGCTGGTCTTCGCAGAGCTCGTCGAGTTGGTGCAGCGACAGTCGGGCGTTGAGCAGGGCACCCCAGTTATTGAATCTTGTTCTTGGGTCGATCAGTTCAGCCTGCCAGTGGTCAAGTTGATGGCTGAGTTGACGCCGCAGCGCCAGGTAGCCGTCCACCATTTGGTTGACGATGCGCAACATCATGTCGGCCGGGTTGGCGGGCACGCCGCGGGCGCCGGTTGAGCGGCCATCTGGCGCGCCCTGACCATGATGGCTGCGTGCATCGGTGCCACTGGCGGCCAGCAGCCGCGCTGCATAGATGTCGCGCACGCTGCAGTCGGCTGGGTGCACGCTGAGCAGGACCCGGTCGAGGACCACGAAGCCAACCGGGCTGGTGTCAATGCGGCGCAAGATTGGCGGGCCACCGCGCGCCGGTAAATAACTCAAGGGTTGGACTGGTGTGGCGACTTTGGCGTCCGATTCGGCGTCGTTGGCTGCCAGGCGGCGGAACACCAGCAAGTCGTATTGCGAGGTGTAGTCGTAGCGCGAAGGCAGTTGCTGGTTCAGCAAGTCCGAGATATGCAAATCAAGCAGTTGCACGCCACACAAGGTTTGCAATGCGGCCTGGATTTGTGCCTGCATGAGCTCGAACCGCGCTCGCGTGCAGGTGATCCACAAGTAGCCCCGCTGGGGCAGGCTCAGTCCGGCCAGTGGGTTCTGACCGAATGTCTCAGTGACAAGAGTCGCGTCGATGGTGAAAATTCGCATGCGCTTTTATTCCCATCAAATTATGTAAGAAATTGAGCACCAGCGCCCGTCCCCTTTGCGTTAGCAGCTGCTATTTTTGTAGTAGTCTGGCAGCTTCCAGGGCAAAATAAGTGAGCACGCCATCGGCACCGGCGCGCTTGAATGCCATCAGGCTCTCCATCACCACCGCGTCATGATCGAGCCAGCCGTTTTGTGCGGCGGCTTTGAGCATGGCGTATTCGCCCGAGACTTGGTAGGCGAAAGTGGGCACTTTGAACTCGTCTTTGACGCGGCGCACCACGTCAAGATACGGCATGCCGGGCTTGACCATCACCATGTCGGCGCCTTCGGCGATGTCGAGCGCCACTTCACGCAGCGCCTCGTCGGAGTTGCCGGGGTCCATCTGATAGACCTTCTTGTTGCTCCTGCCCAGGTTGGCCGCCGAGCCGACGGCATCGCGAAACGGGCCATAGAACGCGCTGGCGTACTTGGCACTGTAGGCCATGATGCGGGTGTGAATAAAGTGGTTGGCTTCGAGCGCCTGGCGAATTGCGCCGATGCGGCCGTCCATCATGTCACTGGGCGCCACCATATCGACGCCGGCCGCGGCTTGCGTGAGTGCTTGCTTGACCAGCACTTCGACCGTTTCGTCGTTCAGGATGTAGCCGTCCTCCAGCGGGTCAGGGCTGGGTAGCCCGTCCTGGCCGTGGCTGGTGAAGGGGTCAAGCGCCACGTCGGTCATGACACCGAGCTCAGGAAATTCTTTTTTCAGGGCCCGCACCACGCGCGGCACCAAGCCGTCCGGATTATGGGCTTCCCGGCCGTCGGGGGTTTTGAGCGACTGATCAATCACCGGAAACAAGGCCATCACCGGAATGCCCAGCTTGACGCATTCTGCGGCTACCGGCAGCAGCAAATCCAGGCTCAGGCGCTCAACGCCGGGCATGGAAGTCACAACCTGGCGCTGTTGTTTGCCGTCAACCACAAAAACCGGGTAAATCAGGTCGTGCGGGGTCAGCACATTTTCACGGACCAGGTTGCGTGTAAAGGTGTCGCGGCGCAAGCGGCGTGGGCGACCCAGAGGGTAAGGAGCGTAGGTAGTCATGGTCAAAAGTGTAATGCTTGAATGCTTTTTGATAAATTGTCACCAAAATATTTTGGCCAATTGATTGAAACCAGGCAATATTTTTGCTATATTTCGTTCGGGCAGTTTGCTGCCTCCCGCTTTTCCTCCCTGAGCGGGGCCTTGATGTGTGACAGCAAATAGGCTTACCACCCCAGCTCTATGCTGGGGTTTTTTTTGGTCTGAACTTTTGACCTAAACTGTTCTATGCTTTGGATTCCATCGTTTCGCATTGCTTGGCTCGCCAATCGCACTAACCACTGCAACGCGGGGTATCGCGGGTGCAACGCGGCGCTGATGCTGCTGGCGGCGGCGCGGCTGTTGGTCGTGCTCAAGCCGTTTTGAGTCCGGTGGCTATGCACAAGACTTCGGCTTGGCCTCTCGCGCTGGTCTATGTCGGCCTGATTGTTTATGCCAGTCTTTATCCCTTTGCCGATTGGCGTTACCAGGGCATCGTGCCGTGGGCTTTTTTAGGCGCGCCGTGGCCCAAATACTGGACTGGTTTTGACGTTGCGATCAATGTGTTGGGTTACGTGCCGCTGGGGTTCTTGTTGGCGTTGAGTGCAATGCGTAGCGGACGAGGTCAATACGCCGTCGTTCTGGCGACCTTGACCGCAGGAATGCTGTCGCTGACGATGGAGTCCCTGCAAAGTTATTTGCCGGTGCGCGTGCCGTCCAATGTCGATCTGGGGCTTAATGGGCTGGGTGCCTGGCTGGGTGCCGTGTTGGCTTGGGCACTGGAAAAGCTCGGCGTGATTGACCGCTGGAGCGTCTTCAGAGCCCGCTGGTTTGTGGCTGATGCGCGCGGTGGCCTGGTGTTGTTGGCCCTGTGGCCATGGGCGCTCTTGTTCCCGGCAGCAGTTCCTTTTGGGCTGGGACAGGTGCTGGAGCGGATCGAGAGCGCATTGGCTGACGTGTTGCAGGACACGCCGTTTCTGGACTGGTTGCCGGTGCGCGATATTGAACTACAGCCGCTGGTGCCAGGTGCCGAGTTGGTCTGTGTCATGTTGGGCGCGCTGATTCCGTGTTTGCTGGGTTATTGCATCATCCGCTCGGTTGGCCGGCGGACCGTGTTCCTGGGGATGCTATTCGCCGTCGGTGTGGGTGTTACGGCCCTTTCAGCCGCATTGAGTTATGGCCCCGAGCATGCTTGGGTGTGGTTCAGCTTGCCAGTCAAGGCGGGCCTGGTTGCCGCGCTGGCACTGGAGATGTTGCTGTTGTGGGTGCCGCGGCGAGCGAGCGCGGCACTGATGGTGCTGGCGCTGGGCATCTACCTAAGCCTGCTCAATCAGGCGCCAGCCAGCCCCTATTTCGCGCAAACTTTGTCCACTTGGGAGCAGGGGAGTTTCATCCGTTTTCACGGGCTGGGGCAGTGGCTAGGTTGGCTCTGGCCCTATGCCGCATTGGTGTATGTGTTGACCCAAATCTGGGGCCGCGAGCCGAAAAACTAGAATCCGGCCATGATCGAAAAAATATCTGACAATAAAGTCGCAGTCGGCGTTGATATCCGGCCCGCACCCCCGTTTTACAAGCGACATATCTTTTTCTGTCTCAACGAACGGAAGAATGGCGAACAATGCTGTGCTCAACATCAGGCGCAAGAAGCTTTTGAGCGCTGCAAGACTCAAGTTAAGGCGGCTGGCCTGGCCGGCGTCGGCAAGGTTCGGGTCAACAA
>JADGRK010000016.1 GCA_017880985.1 Rhodoferax sp.
GGCGGTGCAATCACGATCGGTGCTGTGGGCACAACCTGGGTTGATTGAATCACCGGTGCGTTCGAGGTCACTTGCGGTGCCACATCCGGTGGCGGCACATACGGTGGCGGTGGGGCATCGACCTTGAGCACTTCTTTGGGTTTCTCGATCTTCTTGGGCGGACGCGGGGGCGGGGGCGGCGGAATAATGACTTCCTGGATCACCACCGCTTCAAGCGGCTTTTTGATGAAGTTCAGGCCCTTCCTCGCCATGCCCGAGACCAGCGCGTAGCCCAGAAAGGCGTGCAGCGCAATCACCCGCTCAGCATCGGCATTGCCGGGATGCCGGTCCGGGTGACATTTTTGCGTGAGCGTTTTGTAGGCGGCGCGGATAACCTCCGGCGGCGCATAGTGCGTGTGAATGCTGCTCAAGCGGAATACCTCTCAACAGAGCAACTTTGGCGATTGACGGTGGACGTTCCGGTCAATCATCACGCTTGGGTAAATCCACCTCATCAAGCAGCGACAGCTTGAAGTGGTAATAAGAACCTGATTGATTTCTTCCTCCCAAAGGCGACGAATGGCGGGGTCATCAGCATAGTACTTCATGCCGCGCCGCCAAGCCCGCCAGACCATTTCATCAATGTAGCCAGCCTCGTAAAACAAATGCTCTTCGGCGCAGGGGTTGAAGTAGTCGTTCAGCGTGTCAACTTGCTGGGGAGTGAGTGGTGAGTTGGCTAGCCTTGACTTGATGGCATTGAGTTTTTCGTTCAGATCGTTGTAGCGTATATTGAACTTCTCGAACAGGCTGACGAACATCTGTGTGTCTTGGTGGTGCTGGACGTACAGGAAACCAACAAAGGCGGCAACAGTCCCTACGACAGCGGCAAGTAGCTCAAAGGCATTCTTGGGCTGCATAAATAGTTGCCCATCCTTGTTGCCCCACATGGCAGATCCGACTCCGAACACCACCACTACAGCACCAAGAAAAATCGCAGGAAAGTAGGCACGTCGGCTAAGCCGAAAGTGTTTCAACATGAATTCTCGATTCAAATCCGTGTCAACGAAGCATCGATGCGAGGGTGGCGATGGACCATGAGCCTGATCCAGCATTGTGGGCTGACTTCGTTACTCGACCTCAACCGTCGGAGGGCAATAGTTCTTGAATATTCTCCAGAATTTTTGCCCCGCATACTGATATTGGCATTTAAAGGCTTGCTGATAGGTGACCGTGGTGACCATTTCACTCAGTCCCGTCCACGTTGCTGTGGCAGCGAACGCAGCGGTTGATATAAGCACGGAAGAAACAATGACGATTGGGAGCTTCACAGGTCGACCTTATGTTGAACCGCAAAAAATCATGCACAACAACCTTTTTGACGGAGCTGCCCCATGACGGGCCATTATCAAGCGCTGTGCCGTCATCGTCTATCCCCCAAAATGGGAGATACGGCGGCCTGACGTGCCGACCTCAGTTTCACCCCAAACGGAATCACCTCACGCCCGGTGCACGGCAGGAAGTCACGAGCACTCACCGGACCTCAAACCAATCCACCATTCGCAACGCGGCCAGTCCGGCGAAATCCCGCATGTTCCAAGCATCAGGCCAATGCCCGCCCGATGATGATCTTCTGCACGTCGCTCGTGCCCTCGTAAATCTGGCACACGCGCACATCGCGGTAGATGCGCTCGACCGGGAAGTCGCTCACGTAGCCGTAGCCGCCCAGCGTCTGGATGGCGGCGCTGCACACTTGTTCGGCCATTTCGCTGGCAAACAGTTTGGCCATCGCGGCTTCTTTCAGACAGGGGCGACCAGCGTCTCTTAGCGCTGCGGCGTGCCAGATCAGTTGCCGCGCCGCTTCAATCCTGGTAGCGCACTCTGCCAGCCTGAAGCTCACCGCCTGGTGATTGAAGATCGCCGTGCCAAAGCTTTGGCGGTCTTTGGAATAGGCCAGCGCCACCTCAAACGCGCTACGCGCCATGCCGACACTTTGTGCAGCAATGCCGATGCGCCCGCCTTCCAGACCGCCCAGCGCGATGCCGTATCCCTCGCCTTCACGGCCAATCAGGTTCTCCACCGGCACGCGGCAATTGTCCAGATTGATTTGCGCGGTGTCGCTGGAATGTTGCCCCAGCTTGTCCTCCAGCCGCGCCACGTTGTAACCGGGTGCCTTGGTCGGCACCAGGAAGGCGCTCATGCCCTTCTTGCCCGCGCCCTTGTCGGTGACCGCAATGACGATCGCCACATCGCCATTTTTGCCGCTGGTGATGAACTGCTTGACGCCGTTGATCACATACGCGTCGCCGTCTTTGACCGCCGTGGTGCGCAGGCTTGAGGCGTCCGAGCCGACATGCGGCTCGGTCAGACAAAACGCGCCCAGCATCCGGCCCTGTGCCAGCGGTGTCAGCCACTGCTTCTTCTGCGCCGCATTGCCGTAGCGCATCAGAATCGCGTTGACCGGGCAATTGGTGACGCTGATGACGGTGCTGGTACCGCCGTCACCGGCTGCAATTTCTTCCAGCACCAGCGCCAGTGACAGGTAGTCCAGATTGGCCCCGCCAAATTGCTCAGGCACGCAAATGCCGTAAGCACCCAGGGCTGCCAGCCCGGCCAGCGCCTCTTTCGGGAAATAGTGCTCCTTGTCCCACCTGGCGGCGTGCGGCCACAACTCGGCTTGCGCAAAGTCGCGCACGGCGTCACGTATCATTTCCTGGTCTTGGGTGAGCAGCATCGGCATGGCCTTATGACATCGACTCAATATTTATAAGCAAACGGGCGCTAGCGCCCGTCCCTATTGCGCAAGTAGCTATATATATTATAGCATTTCGAGCGCTACAGCAGTGCCTTCGCCGCCGCCGATGCACAGCGTGGCAACGCCTTTTTTTAGGCCGCGCGCCTGCATCGCATACATCAGGGTGACCATAATGCGCGCACCGCTACAGCCAATCGGGTGGCCCAGCGCGCAGGCGCCGCCGTTGACGTTCAAAATATCGTGGCTCACCTTCAGGTCATGCATCAGTGCCATCGGCACCACGGCAAAGGCTTCGTTGACTTCCCACAGCTCCACGTCTTTGACGCTCCATCCGGCTTTGGCCAGGGCCTTGTTCACGGCGCCAATGGGGGCGGTGGTGAACCAGTTGGGTTCTTGCGCAAAGACCGCATGGCTGACGATACGCGCCAACGGTTTGCAGCCCAGCTTGGCCGCGGTGGAGGCGCGCATCAGCACCAGCGCAGCGGCACCGTCATTGATGCTGGAACTGCTCGCCGCCGTGATGGTGCCGTCCTTTTTGAAGGCCGGCTTGAGGCTGGCGATCTTGTCGAGCTTGACCTTGCCGGGTCCCTGATCGATCGAAATCACAGTGTCGCCAGCGCGGCCCTTGATCGTCACCGGCGCGATTTCTGCGGCAAAGGCACCGGATTTGGTCGCGGCCTGTGCCCGCTCCACGCTGGTGGTGGCAAAGGCATCTTGCTGAGCGCGTGTGAAACCATACTTGGCAGCACACTCTTCGCCAAAAGTGCCCATCGAGCGCCCGGCTTCATAAGCGTCTTCCAGGCCGTCGAGCATCATGTGGTCAAAAATGCGGTCGTGACCAATGCGGTAGCCAGCGCGTGCTTTTTGCAGCAGGTAGGGTGCGTTGGTCATGCTCTCCATGCCGCCCGACATCAGCACGTCGGCACTGCCGGCGAGCAGCATGTCGTTAGCGAACATGGTGGCGCGCATGGCGGAGCCGCACATCTTTGACATCGTGACGGCGCCGGTGCTCTTGGGCAAGCCGCCCTTGAAACCGGCTTGGCGTGCCGGCGCCTGGCCCTGGCCAGCCATCAGGCAGTTGCCAAAGATCAGCTCATCGACCATGTCGGCGGTCAATTTCGAGTTCTGGCTGGCGCGCTCCAGCGCGGCCTTGATGGCGACACCGCCCAGATCATGCGCGGAGAGCGAGGCAAAGTCGCCCTGAAAACTGCCCAGGGGGGTGCGGGCGGCGCTGACGATAACGATAGAGTCTTTCATTTCGAGTCCTTTCAGTTAAAAAATCGATTTTATGCAGGTGGTTATTGCGTAAACAGCTACAAATTAAATAGCAAATTCAGATCGATGCTGGCACCTGGGCATCGCTGATCTCGGGGTGGAAGCGCTGTTCCTGGTTATACGGGAAAACGTCATAAACATGGCCCGCCTGAATGCGCTCCTTGTGGCTTTGCCAGAAGGCGACATCGAGCAAATCGGCGTGGTGTTTCATGAACACCTCGCGTACCCCTGGATTACCCAACAGAAATGGGCCAAAGGTTTCCGGGAACACGTCTTTCGGGCCAACGCGGTACCAGACCTCGCCCGACATCTCATCTTCTTCGTTGCGCGCCTGGGGCACCCGGCGAAAGTTGCAGTCGGTGATGTATTCAATCTCGTCATAATCGTAAAACACCACCTTGCCGTGACGCGTGATGCCAAAGTTTTTGTACAGCATGTCACCGGGGAAAATGTTGGCCGCCACCAGGTCTTTGATGGCGTTGCCATACTCGATGACACCGCGCTCAATCTGCTCGTGCGCCCGCAACGCAACCGGCCCTTGCGGGTTGGCTTCGGTGCCGCCAGCGTCAAATGCCTCTTGAAGGTAGATATTAAGCGGGATCATTCGACGCTCGATATAGACGTGCTTGATGATGACTTCAATACGACCGTCACCATCGCGGTCACTGATCTCAAGCTGGCTCGGGGCGAATTTTTCAATTTCAGCAATCAGCGTATCGTCAAAACGCTCGCGCGGAAAGCCCACCTCGATGTATTCCAGCGTGTCGGCCATGCGTCCGACCCGGTCATGCTGCTTGACCAGCAAATATTTTCCCATGATCTGCTCGCGGCTGGTGTCTTTAGGTGGTGGATAGAAGTCTTTGATCACCTTGAAAACATAGGGAAACGAGGGCAGGTCAAACACCAGCATCACCATACCCTTGATGCCCGGTGCGATGCGAAACTTGTCGGTGGAATGGCGCAGATGATGCAGGAAGTCGCGATAGAACAGCGTCTTGCCTTGCTTGGCCAGGCCCAGTGCGTTGTAGATTTCGTTGCGCGGCTTGCGCGGCATCATGCTGCGCAGATACTGCACATAGGCCGACGGAATTTCCATATCGACCATGAAGTAAGCCCGCGCAAAACTGAACAGCATCAGCAGGTCATCCTCACCAAACAGGAGGGCATCAATCATCAGTTTGCCGGCCTTGTCATGCAACACCGGCAACGCAAACCCAAATTCGTTGAAACCGTTGATCAGCTTGCCCACAATGTAGCAACCCTTGTTGCGAAAAAACAGACCGCTGAGCACCTGAAACTGAAAGTTGGCACGCAGCTTGACATCCCCCAACTGACGGAGCATGGCGTGCTGCACCAGTGCGGCATCGCCGCCCAAGTTGGCAAACGGACAGCGCAAATCAAAATCGCTCACCATGCGCACCAATACGTCGCTCAAGGTCTCAGGCGTCGGGTAGTAAGAGCGGTAGGTCGGGCGCGACTCCGGTTCGCCATTTTCGATGTACTCGGTGCTTGCCGCCGGTCGCACGAAAATAAAGTCGTTCTGAAAATAACTGCGATGCAGAATTTTGGTGCTGACCGAATTGAAAAAGCTCTCAGCCAGCTCGGGCTGGTGGTGGTCCACCAGCAAGCCAATGTAATGCAGCTTGACCTGCTGCCAAATCTCCATCGGCTGTTCACCGGCCTTGAATTCGCGCTCCAGCCGCTTTGAAGCTTCGCGCACCCGAAGGTCATAGAACTCGATGCGCTCGCGCTGGGCGCGCTGCTGACCGTGCCAGTCTGCCGTCTCGAAACGGTGTTTGGCGCGCGCTGACTCAGTACGAAACAAGCGGTAATGGCGGTTAAAGCCATCCATCATGGCTTTCGCAATGTCATAGGCGACCGTGGAATCAAGGCGGGCGGGAAACATATTTGCTATATTTTTGGTAGCTTCTTACGAAATATGGACGGCAGCTAGACGCCATTCTTATCATGCATTTTGGTCGACGCGCGAGGCCAGGCCAACTTGGGCGATGGCGGCCCGGTAGCGCGAATCCAAATCGGCGGGGCCGCTGACCGTCATCTGCAGGTCATGCAGCAGGCCATCATGCACGCCATAGACCCAGCCATGCAGGCTGACGCCTTGCGCGCGCGCCCAGGCATCTTGCAGCACCGTGCTTTGCGCCACGTTGATGACCTGCTCGATCACATTGAGTTCGACCAGGGCATCGAATCGTGCGTGCCGATGGATTTGGTCCAGCAAATCGCGATGCCGATCGCGCACGTCCTGAATATGAATCAGCCAGTTGTCGGCCAGACCAATGCGCTTGCCCTCCAGTGCCGCTTGCACGCCAGAGCAGCCGTAGTGGCCAACCACCATCACATGCGCCACTTGCAGGTGCTCGACCGCAAACTGAATGGTCGACAGCGCGTTCAGGTCGGAATGCACCACCACATTGGCAACGTTGCGGTGCACAAACACCTCGCCCGGCGCCAGGCCCGTGATCTGGTTCGCGGGTACCCGGCTGTCAGAGCAGCCAATCCACATGTATTTGGGATTCTGCTGACTTTTCAGGCTGCTGAAGAAGCCGGGGCGCTCGCGCTCCATCCGCGCCGCCCAATCGCGGTTGTGGTTGAAGAGGTGTTCAAGAGAAGATGACATCAGGCAATGTTAAACAATTCACTTGATCAGTTCGGGACGCAGCTTGCCCACTTTACGTGGCTGCGGTCTGTCCCGCAATGTTTCAGCAAGTCTGCGCAAACAACTCCCGCCCAATCAGCATGCGGCGGATTTCGCTGGTTCCGGCGCCAATTTCATAGAGCTTGGCGTCGCGCCACAAGCGACCCAGCGGGTACTCGTTGATGTAGCCGTTGCCACCGAAAATCTGCACGCCCTCACCCGCCATCCAGGTCGCTTTTTCGGCACACCACAGAATGACCGAGGCGCAGTCCTTGCGCACCTGGCGCACATGCTCAACACCCAGCAGGTCCAGATTCTTGGCCACGGTGTAAGCAAACGAGCGCCCGGCCTGCAACACGGTGTACATGTCGGCCACCTTGCCTTGAATCAACTGGAATTCGCCGATGCTCTGGCCAAATTGCTTGCGGTCGTGAATGTAGGGAATGACGTTGTCCATCACCGACTGCATGATGCCCAGGGGACCGCCAGTGAGCACGGCACGCTCGTAGTCAAGGCCGCTCATCAGCACCCTGGCGCCGTTGTTGACACCGCCGAGCACATTGGCGGCGGGTACTTCTACATTGCTGAACACCAGTTCACCGGTGCTGGAGCCGCGCATGCCGAGTTTGTCGAGCTTTTGCGCGATTGAAAAACCCTTCATGCCCTTTTCGATCAGGAACGCCGTGACGCCGCGCGCACCGAGCTCGGGTTCGCTCTTGGCATAGACCACCAGCGTGTCGGCGTCGGGGCCGTTGGTGATCCAGAACTTGCTTCCGTTAAGCAGGTAATAGCCGCCTTTGTCCTGCGCTTTGAGCTGCATCGAAAGCACGTCGCTGCCGGCACCCGCCTCGCTCATGGCCAAGGCGCCGACATGCTCACCCGAGATCAGTTTAGGCAGGTATTTTTGGCGCTGCTCGGGCGTGCCGTTGCGCTTGATCTGATTCACGCACAGATTGCTGTGGGCGCCGTAGCTCAAGGCCACCGAGGCACTGGCGCGGCTGATTTCTTCCATCGCAATCATGTGCGCCAGGTAGCCCATGTTGGCACCCCCGTATTCCTCCCCGACCGTGATGCCCAGCACGCCCAGGTCGCCCATCTTGCGCCACAAGTCCATCGGAAACTGATCATTCTTGTCCAGCGCCGCGGCGCGTGGTGCAATCTCTTTTTGCGCAAATTCATGCACCGCGTCGCGCAGCGCGTCAATCTCTTCGCCGAGTTGAAAGTTGAGGCCGGGCAGGTTCATGGGGGCTCCTTCGTTGGTTTGATTTAGTCAGTTGAGGACAGAGCAAAGTTTCAGTAAGTCTTGGGCACCGTCATCAACGTTTGCTGCATCACAGCGCAAATACTCTCTTTGCCATCGGCAGCAACATGGGTCACATTCGCCGTGGTCACAATCAGGCGCCGCCCGGCTTTGACGACATGGCCGGTGGCGTGCAGTTCACCGCCCTGAAACGCCGCCAAAAAATTGATTTTGTACTCGACACTGGTGACCTCCATGCCGGGTTCTGCCAGGGTCAAGCCGGCATAGCCGCCGGCAATATCCGCTATCGCACCGATAGAGCCACCGTGAAAACCGTTTTGCTGTTGTGTCACTTTCTCAGAGTAAGGCAGCGCGATCTCGCACAGGCCGGGCTCCACCCGCACCAGCCGTGCCCCCAGGTGCCGCATCAAGCCCTGGCGATCAAAGCTGCTTTGCACGCGCATCAACATGGTTTCTTCATGCGGCATGGGTCTTCTTCTCCCTGGCTATGCTATTTTTTGGCATCATTTTTGCTAATGCTTTTGGCCAACAGAGCCCGAGCCTCGCGCTGGTGCACCTTGAGTTCATCCAGATTCGCTTGCAGGTCTGCCATTTGGTCTTCAAGCTGTTTTTGGTGGGCCCCAATCACCAGCAGGAATTTCTCCAGTTGCGCCCCGGTGTCACGCGGACTGTCATACATATCAATAATTTCTTTGGCCTCACTCAGACTCAGGCCCAGTCGCTTGGCACGCAGTGTCAGCTTCAGGCGGGTACGATCCCGCCCGCTGTACACACGGGTGCGCGCGCCCGGTCCGCACCGTTGTGGCGCTAGCAAGCCCATGTCTTCATAAAAACGCATGGCCCGTGTGGTCAGGTCAAATTCACGCGCCAAATCGCTGATGTTGTAGGTAAGTGCCATAAGTTGTAATCGACCAAGATGACTGCCCCAAAAGAATGCGTCACCTACAATGCCGAGCCTGATTGACGTTTACGTAAACGTCAATTATGTCGCAAATCAGGAGCACGCTTGAATCCACTCGAAAACCAACCCAGCGACGAACTCGAAAAACAGTTGCACTACCCAATGGGCGACGTCCTGCCCGCCCCCGGCACCGCCTTGACGGTAGCGCCCGGCATCAAGTGGCTGCGCATGCCTTTGCCGTTTGCGCTCAACCACATCAACCTGTGGCTGCTACGCGATGAGATCGACGGCCGTCCGGGTTGGAGCGTGGTGGATTGCTGCATCAACTCGGACGCCGCCAGAGCCCAATGGGAGCTGATATTTGCCAACGCGCTGGAGGGATTGCCCATTCTGCGCGTGATCGTCACCCACATGCACCCGGATCACATCGGCCTGGCGCACTGGTTGTGCGAGCGCTGGCAGGTGCGTTTGTGGATCAGCGCCACCGATTTCAGCATCGCGCGCATCGGCACTCAGGGCGCCGGCGGTTTTGGCGGCGATACTGCGGCGGCGTTCTTTGCCGCGCACGGACTCAATGACCCCGACTCAGTGGAGAAAATCAAACAGCGCGGCAACTATTTCATCGGCCTGGTGCCCTCGGTGCCGCGTCAATACCGGCGCATGATGGACAGCGACACGCTGATGATCGGCAATCGGCAGTGGCGCTGCATCAGCGGCTACGGCCATGCGCCCGAGCACATCGCGCTGCACTGTGAAGAATTGCGGGTGCTGATCGGTGGCGACATGATGCTGCCGCGGATCTCCACCAATGTCAGCGTTTATGACCAGGAGCCCGAGTCCAACCCGCTCAAGCAGTTTCTGGAATCCATCGATAAATTCCGTCTGCTCGATGCCCGGACACTGACCCTGCCCGCGCACGGCAAACCGTTTACCGGCCTGCATCAGCGCATTCAACAGTTGCACGACCACCACAGTGACCGTCTGGCTGAGGTGCTGCAAGCCTGTAGCGCCGAGCCCTGTAGCGCCGCCGAGCTGCTGCCAGTGCTGTTCAAGCGCGTGCTCGACTTGCACCAAACCACCTTTGCCATGGGTGAGTCGGTTGCCCATTTGCACGCGTTGTGGTTTGACGGCCGCCTGCAACGCACGCTGGGCCAAGATGGCATCTATCGGTTTGGCGTGAATCCTGGCGTTTGAGTTGATCGCCACCCCAGTACGCAGACACAGAGGTATCGAAACAAAATGAAAGTGATGGATTCGCGCTCAGGCCTAGGCGCAAACCGCAGACATAGCCGTAGCTATGGCGAGGATTTGCAACGACGGCATGGGTGTGAAGGTGCACTTTCATGTTTCGATATTTCTGGGTTTGAGTACCAGGCACCAGATCAATCGATGCCTTCAATCTGCCGCAACAGTTGGCACACGCTCTCTTCAACAGTTGCGCTGCCGCCGTTGATTGTGATTTGCGGTGCCAGCGGGGGTTCATAGGGGCTGCTGATGCCCGACATGTTGGGCAACTGGCCGTTGCGGGCCTTTTTGTAGAGTCCTTTGACGTCGCGTTGCTCACACACCGCCAGCGGCGTACTGACATACACCTCGACGAAGTTCTCCGACCCGATCAGCTCGCGCGCCATTTCGCGTTCTTGCTTGAAGGGCGAAATAAACGCCGTCATCACGATCAGCCCGGCGTCCATCATCAGTTTGGCCACTTCGGCGACGCGGCGGATGTTTTCATCCCGCTCGGCATCAGTAAAGCCGAGATCTTGATTCAGCCCGTGACGCACGTTGTCGCCGTCCAGAACATAGGTGCGTTTGCCCTGTGCGTGCAATGCTACCTCCAGCGCATTGGCCAGAGTGGATTTTCCGGCACCGGACAGGCCAGTGAACCAGATGATTTTGCCCGGATGACGGTTGAGCTTTTCACGGTCTTGTCTGGTAATGGTCAGCGCTTGCTTGTGCAGATTTTGCGCACCGGGCAGGTCATGGGACTTCATCTATCGGTCCTTTGGCATCCAGCAGCGCGATGCGCTGATTAAGGCGGCGCAGTTGGCGCTCGAGCCGAGTGTTGGTGATATCGGCATACAGCGATTTCACCAACAGCACCAGCACCGCACCCAGCAGCAGTGCGGCGGGCGGGTAGCTGATACCAATCCAGCCAGCGGCACGGTCAATCAGGCCGGGCCAAAGACCCAGCAGGGCGGCCAGAGCGGCGATAACTATCCAGAACATGGCGTGCAGGATGTAGATATGGTCACGCCGCAATAGGTACAGGATGATCAGGGCCAAGCCCAGGCCCAGCAAGCTGGTGGTGATTTGCAGGTTGGCCATCAGGGTTTCACAGCCGACTTGCCCGTGGGGGCGTTCAGCTGCCGTTCCAGGTTACGGTAAATGGGGTTGTCAGGCTCAGCGCGCAGCGCCAGCTCAAGGTCCCCGGCGCTGGCAGCACGGTTACCCTGATAGAAGTAGGTCAAGGCGCGCGCGTAATAGGCGGGTCCAGTGGCGTGCTGTGCAATGGCGGGGTTGAGGATGGCCATGGCAGCGGCGTAGTCTTTCTTGCGGAGGTAGGCCATGCTCAAGCCCACTTGGTAACGTTGCTTGTCGGGGGCTGCTTGGATGAGCAGCTTGTAGCTCGCAATGGCGGCATCATAGTTTTGACTGGCGAGCGCGGCCTCGGCTTGGCGCATCCGGGTAAATTGTTGGGCGTCTGCTGCCTGGGGCTGTTGCAGCGCTTTGGTAAAGCTCTCAAAAGCTTCTTTAAAGCGCCCAAGTGCGTATAAGGATTCACCGCGCTGGTAATAAAGCGCCGCTTCCGCAAAGCCTTTCGCCTCAGCTTGGGCAAAGTTGTCTAGCGCTTGTGGGTGTTGTTTGAGTTGCTGCAAACACACGCCCATGTTAAAGCGGGCTGAGCCCAGCGGCTCTCCCAGGGCTTCGGCCTGGCCAAAGAGGCGCAGTGCTTCATCGTAGTTGCCCTGGTCCTCAAACTCTGTTCCGAGATTGATCAATGGACGCCAGCGGCCGACGGCATTGGCCGAAGCCTGCCGATCAATTTTGGCGCTGGCATCAAACCACGCGGTGCTCGAAGATTGCAGGCTGTTGATGCGATCAAAACTGAGAGCGGCAAACAGCGCAAGCATCAGCAGGCAGAGCGCGCGGACCGCCTTGGCAGGCAAGCCAACCAGGGGGAGTGCAACCAGCGCCGGGATGGTAATGGCCCACAGGTAGCTGCGGTAAAGAACAAAAGGATCTTGCAGCCAGACCGTGGCGAATTCAGTCACGAAGAGCAGACAAGGGATGAGCAGGCACAAGCCCAACAAGCCCAGGGCATCGCTGCGGCGAAGCACCAGCCAGGCACCCACCACCAGCGTGCCGATCCAGGCCAGCGCGCCGAGCAGTTGCCAGCTCAAGAAACTCAACGGAAAAGCGGGCCGGATGTCGATCGACATCCAGCCTACATATGGCAGCAGCCACAGTAGCCCGTAGCGAAAGAACAGACTGGCCTGGTTGATGATGCTCAATGGGTAAATCTGCCGACTGATGCCGGGTTGCTGCTGCTCCAGTTGTACTGCAAAGGCACGCGAAGTTTCGTCAAACACGGTGCCAACGATGGAACCGTAACGGCTGTACAAGACAGCGCCCATGGCCGACAGCACCAAGCCGGCTGCGACAGCCAGCCCAACAACGAGCTTGAACCGTGGGCGTTGAACAAAAACGAACAGCGGCACTGTCAGCAAAATGGCAGTGACAGCGTGTTCTTTGGCGGCGACGGCGAGCACGTAACAGGCAATCGCCAGCAGATGCCAACGCCCTTGCCCACTGACGAGGCCACGCACATAGCTCCAGCAGGCTAGGGCCACAAACAAGGTTGCCATGAGGATGGAGCGCTGGATGAGATAGGCAACCGCATAGACCGCCACCGGGTTGAATGCCCATAGGGCCACCCCCAGACGCGCCGCCGCCCGCAGTGATGCCGCCGGCACCGATGCCTCGCCACCCTGACTCCACTGGGTGCGCTGGAGCAGCTCAAGCACAAATGCGTACAGTGTGAATGCGGTGGCAATGTGCAGCCCGATGTTGAAAATGCGTTGCTTCCACCAACCATCGCCTAAAATGGCCTGCAGCCAGACAAAACTGCCATATGAAAGCATGCGCGGTTTCAACTGACTCAAGCTGCCATATTGGGCAAAAATGGTGCCATCGGTCAAACGAGCGTCGTCAAACACCAGTTGGTTGTTGATGCCCAAGGCGTACAAGATGGCTATGCCAGCGGCCAGCGCCAGGGCATAGAGCAGTGTCATTGATCGAGGCGTCATCCCTGGGCTAGGTATTTTGTTGGGCTTGGTCGAGGCTCAGATTGTAAATGTTCATCTCATGAGGAAATTTGTTTTGCCGCTTTCAAAATCTGAACGTACCATGGCCCTGCGTCGTGGGGTAATGAGCTTGCTGGGGCTTGCTCTGGGGTGCGCGCTGCATGCGCAGGCACGGGCCGATGTGTGGAAATACGTCGATGAAAACGGTGTCACCCAATTCACCAACCAGCCACCCAACAAGAATGTCCAACTGGTCATTCAGTCGAACCCCGCTACCCCCAGCCCGGCGAACTTGAGTGAGCGCCAGGACTCAGGCGACGCCGCTGCCCAGCGTGCGGTGGCGGTGATGAACGCGTCGCCCGCCTATCTGGCGGTGCAGGGCAGCCTGTCGGCGGCGTCGCAGTCGCATGGTGTGAACTACGAGTTGCTCAAGGCGGTGGTGGCGACCGAGTCGGCGTTCAACACGAAGGCAGTTTCGCACAAGGGAGCGGTGGGCCTGATGCAGATCATGCCAGCCACCGCAATGCGTTACGGGGTTCGGTCGGAACCAGGTTCGCCGCTGGCGCGCAAGCTGACCGATCCAGAGCTCAACATTCAAACCGGGACGCGATATTTAGCCGATCTATTGCGTTTGTTTGGCGGCGAAACCGAGCTCGCACTGGCCGCCTACAACGCCGGTGAAGGCGCAGTGATGCGGGCCGGCAAGCGCATTCCGAATTTCAAGGAAACTCAGCAATATGTGAAGAAGGTGATGTCGGTTTACCGCGTGCTGCAAACCGGCTAGCCACTACCGAGTGGCCTGTGTTGATCAACGCAGCCGCATCTCTGCCGCCCGCGCGTGGGCTTGCAAACCCTCGCCGTGCGCCAGCACCGAGGCGATTTTGCCCAGCACCTGGGCACCTGCTGCACTCACTTCAATCAGGCTGGAGCGTTTCTGGAAGTCATAAACCCCTAGCGGTGAACTGAAGCGTGCCGTGCCACTGGTCGGCAGCACATGATTCGGTCCGGCGCAGTAGTCCCCCAGACTTTCGCTGGTGTAGGCACCGAGAAAAATAGCCCCGGCGTGTTTAAGCAGCGGTTCCCACTGGTGCGGGTCACGGCTGCTCACTTCCAGATGTTCTGGCGCGATTGCGTTACTGATGTTGCAAGCCTCTTCCATGCTGCGCGTATGAATCAAAGCGCCACGACCGTTGAGCGACTTGGCGATGATCTCGGCCCGTGGCATGTCGGGCAGCAGGCGATTGATGCTTTCCTGCACCTGATCGATATAAGCCAGGTCAGGACACAGCAAAACGCTTTGCGCCAGCTCGTCATGTTCGGCCTGACTGAACAAATCCATCGCCACCCAATCCGGCGGCGTCGTTCCATCGGCCAGCACCAGAATCTCGCTGGGGCCGGCAATCATGTCAATACCGACCGCGCCAAACACGCGCCGCTTGGCGGCAGCTACATAGGCGTTGCCGGGGCCGGTAATTTTATCCACCTTGGGAATGCTTGCCGTGCCATAGGCCAGCGCCGCCACCGCCTGTGCACCGCCGACGGTGAAGGCGCGGCTGACACCCGCCACGTAGGCGGCCGCCAGCACCATCGCGTTTTTTTCCCCACGTGGCGTAGGCACCACCATGATGATCTCGCCGACACCAGCCACATGAGCCGGGATGGCGTTCATCAGCACGCTCGACGGGTAGGTCGCCTTGCCACCGGGCACATAAATCGCGACCCGGTCCAGCGGGGTGACTTTTTGACCCAGGAGCGTGCCGTCAAGGTCGCGATAGCTCCAGCTTTCACCGCAGGCTTTCTTCTGCGCTTCATGGTAGCTGCGCACACGCTGAGCCGCGGCTTGCAGGGCGTCGCGCTGGGCGGCCGGAATGGCCTCAAAGGCGGTTTTGAGTTCAGTCTGGGTGAGTTCCAGCTCGGCCATCGTTGAGGCCTGCATGCCATCAAAGCGCTGCGTGTATTCCAGCACCGCCGCATCACCGCGCTGTTGCACATCAGTCAGAACGTCGGCCACCCGCTGTTCAATCGCGGCATCGGTCTCGGCCGACCAATGCAGGCGTGCCTTGAAATCAGCATCAAATGTGCTGCTAGCGGT
>JADGRK010000219.1 GCA_017880985.1 Rhodoferax sp.
CGCGGGCATTGTCAATTTCATCCTGAGTTGCATAGGTTTGACTTTCATGAATGATTTTTGACAGGCGATCATGAACTTGCGGCGACCCCAGGTACAAGGCGAACAATACGAGGATTGGCGTGCTGATCAGGGCGGCAAATCGCAGACGTTTGGGCATCGCCCACATGACTGAGAGAGAGAGAATGGTCAATGCGACAGCGTAGCCTGTGCGGGCCTCCAGCAGCAACAATACGTTGATCAGCGCTGCGGCAGCAAGCAGGCCACCAAGCCAACGCCGCCAGAGGTGCTCGGACCGAAGGTGCCAGAATATGGCAGCCGTCGTAGCGAAAATGATGGATTGATCAAGGTAGCTTGAAAAAACAACATATTCGCTGCCCATGCCGTGAGCTGTAACCCAGGGAAGGGGGATGCCCATGACCAGCAGCCATGAACTGAGCAAGAGAAAAATTTGACCGATCGCAAAAGCGGTCATACCGATGCGGGCCTCATGCACCGTGCGAATCAGGCTGACCAGCAACAATATTTCCAGCAGTTTGCCATGCTTGACGAACGCCAACAAGCCAGTCTCCAGGCTGGCATCGGTCCAAAGGAGGCTGAGTGAAAAGGCAATCAGGATTGCAAGCACGACAGGCGCGGTCCAAAGCCTGTCAAAAGCCGTGTCAGCACGTTTGTTGTAGTGACCGGCGATCAGATAGACCCCTGAAGACACGAACAAAAGGACTTTCGCCAAACTGATCCAAGCCATTGGCAGGCTCGCAGTGATGGCGAGCAGACCAATCAATATCAGGCGAATGCTCCAGACGGGGCGTGGTTGAAGTAAGGGCGATGACATTTGAAAGATAGAAGCTTGTTTAGTCAGCGATTGGTCGCACAGGTTGCGGTGGTATGGAGGGCCAGGGAGTCCCCCTTGTTTTCGTCATCTTTGACTGATTTTAGAGGCCCCGGGGTTTGCAAAGGTGAGGCCTGTCGCTTGATGATGCCGTGGCAGGCGTCTATTGGGTGGTTGGCCCGATGCCAGCGGCCAGCGCAGGAAGTATTGCATCCTTTGCTACACTCACGCGCATCCTATGCCCCTTTCCGTGATTGTCATTACCCGCAACGAGAGTGCGAATATCTCGGACTGTCTTCAGAGTGTTGACTTTGCTGATGAAATCCTTGTTCTGGACCATGCCAGCACGGACCGCACGGCAGACATGGCGCGCAGTCTGGGAGCACAGGTCTCGGTGACACCAGACTGGCCCGGATTTGGGCCGCAGAAAAACCGGGCACTTGATCTCGCCAATGGCGATTGGGTCTTGTCCATCGATGCCGATGAACGGGTGACACCCGAACTTCGTGAAGAAATCCTGAAGTCCATCTCGCAGCCGGGCACGGTCATCTGCTTTTCCATTCCAAGGTCTTCCTGGTTTTGTGGCCAATTCATGCGCCATTCCGGGTGGACGCCGGACTATGTGGATCGACTCTTCAAGAAGGGTTTTGCCCGCTTTTCGGATGATCTGGTGCATGAGAGGCTGCTGCATGACGGGCCATGCCAGCGGCTCAACAGCCCCTTGCTGCATTACAGTTACCGCGACTTTTCAGAGGTGCTGCAAAAAGTCGATCGTTACTCTACGGCGTCGGCCAGGCAGGCGTTCGCGGCGGGCAGGCGGGCATCCATTTTTACTGCGGTCGGGCACGGCCTGTGGGCGTTTCTGCGAACGTATGTTTTCAGGGCCGGCTTCCTGGATGGATCGCGCGGTCTGGCACTTGCCGTCTCCAGCGCGGAGGGTAGCTATTACCGTTACCTCAAGCTGTGGCTGATGCAAGAGCAAGACAAAATCAATCATGGTTCGGTCGGTCGATGATTCTTCATATCGTTGAACCCACCTTGAACAGTTACGCCGGACACTGCCATAGCCTGGTACAGGCAATTGTCCAGGCGGCACCGGTGGAACAGGTTCAAATATGGGCCGGCAAGGGAGGCGAAAAATACTGGCATGGCAAAGGCCAGTTGAAATCCCATTTCTTTCGACCCTTGCGCAGAATTCAGGCGTTCTTTCTATACCGCCGACTGTTGCGCCAGGCTGGCAAAGTATTGTTGCCCACCGCAGGAACGAGTGATTTGATGACTCTGGATTGGGTCGCCAAAGGATTGATTCCGGCACACAAGATTTACCTCTACATTCATTGGGTCGGTGCCAAGGCATTGAAGGCTGACAAACTGGCTGCTATTGCCAGGCATCAGCCCAATCTGGAGATTTTGTGTACTACGCCCAGCGGGACGGCCTTCTTTGGCGCGTTAGGCTTTCGGGCGCGCACGGTGTCGTATCCGCACAGCGCTTCATTGTTGCAAGACCACCAGGTATCGGCATTCAGTCATTTGGTTGTGGCGGGTGCGGCGCGTGCCGACAAGGGTTTTGAACGTATAGTGGACTTGGTTGAAACGTTGGCCCGGTCCAAGGCCGTCTGGCCGATTCTGGTACAGAGTTCCACTACCCACCACGATAAATATTCACCTGAAATTCGTCGATTGATTGATCGCCTGACGGGTGCAGGATATGCACCTTTGACGCTGCAAATCAATACCTTGACCCCTGCGAATTATCTGGCGCAGTTCCACGGAGGTATAAGCATTCAGCCGTATTCTGAAAGTGACTTTGAAGACCGTGTCAGTGGCGTAGCGCTGGACGCACTTTGTGCTGCCTGCCCGATTGTTGCCACCGCCAACACCTGGCTGGCACGCATGGTTTGCCGGTATCGGGCTGGGGTGGTGACAAGCGACCTTTCTCCGGCAGGGTTGATAGCGGCCGTTGAGCGGATTCTCTCTGACTACAATGGTTACGCACAAGGTGCTGCCAACGCCGGTCACGCATTAAATTCGCAACATTCGGGGAGTGCGATGATGGCGGCAATTTTTGAAGATTCTGGATTGCTGGACTCTGAAAAAATGTCGCAAAAACTTGAGTAAACCAATTTTTAGTTACAAGATTTAGTTACAAGATTAAGCCAGCGACTAACAAAATAGCTGTTAATGCTATTAGTATTGCTTCGTTTTTATAATATTTTCTCAATGCGATTATTCAAAAACATACGATCTGATCTTTATGCGGTCTTACTGGCAACTCTGACGACCGTATTTGCCTTGCCCGCCTCGGCCCAATTTCGCGTTGAAGTCTCAGGTGTTGGCTTGACCCAGTTGCCCATTGCCGTGACCGCCTTTCGTGGCCAGGATTCAGCGCCGCAAAAAATCTCCGCCATAGCGCAGGCAGACCTTGAGCGTAGCGGGCAGTTTCGTGCGGTTGACTCGGCAGGTGTTGCGTTTGACGAAAGCACCCGGCCAGATGTGACGGTATGGCGGCAAAGGGGGGCTGACTCATTGCTGACTGGCAGCATCGCGCGGCTGGCTGATGGCCGGTACGACGTGCGATTTCGCTTGTGGGACGTCGTCCGTGGGCAGGACTTGGGTGGTCAGAGTTATGTTGTGACCCAGGCTGACTTGCGTTTGTCAGCGCATCGCATTGCCGATTTTGTGTATCAAAAATTGACCGGCGACAAAGGCGCTTTTTCAACCCGGATCGCTTATGTCACCAAGGCCGGTACACGCTACCAGTTATGGGTTGCCGATGCGGACGGTGAGAACGCCCAGTCGGCGCTGGCCAGTCCGGAGCCGATCATCTCGCCCGCCTGGTCGCCAGACGGTGGTCGCCTGGCGTATGTCTCGTTTGAGTCCCGCAAACCGGTGGTTTATGTGCACGATGTCGCCAGCGGCAAACGTCGATTGATTGCCAACTTCCGCGGATCCAATAGCGCGCCAGCCTGGTCCCCGGACGGTCGCACGCTGGCAGTGACGCTCAGTCGTGACGGCGGATCGCAGTTGTATGTCATTGACGCTAACGGCGGTGAGCCTCGCAGGTTGAGTCAATCCAGCAGTATCGATACTGAGCCGGTCTATACACCGGACGGGAAAAGTATCTATTTCGTCAGTGACCGCGGGGGTGCGCCGCAGATTTACAAAATGCCGGCAAGCGGGGGCGGCGCCGAACGCGTCACTTTTTCCGGCAATTACAATATTTCTCCGGCCGTCAGCCCTGATGGACGCTGGTTGACCTACATTTCCCGGGTAAGTGGTGGGTTCAAATTGCACTTGATGGAACTTGCAAGTGGTGCCGTGACCGCCATCACCGATACGGCGGCGGATGAACGCCCAAGTTTTGCGCCCAACAGCCGTTTGATTGTCTATGCGACCCAGCAACAAGGTCGGGAGGCACTGATGACAACCACCCTGGATGGCAAGGTCAAAGCGCGTTTGAATGGTCAAAATGGCGATATTCGTGAACCCGACTGGGGTCCGTTCCAGAAGTAATCAATTTTTAGGAGTAAGTTTCATGAAACATTTTTTGTTGGCGCTTGGTGCGTCGGTTTTAATTGCTGGCTGTGGCTCTAGTGTCAAGCTTGACGATGTCCCGGTTGTGGACAAGGCGGGCACCACGGTGTCTCAATCGGACGCCCAAGGCACAGGTGCCGGTGTCGGCAGCGGGGGTGTGGCCCCGGTGAGCATCGGCAATGCAGACCAGCCTGGCGCCATGCCGGCCGGACCGCGAATTGTCTATTTTGACTTTGATAGTTACGTCATCAGGCCAGAGTTTCAGTCTTTGATAGAAACCCATGCGCGCTATCTCAAAGCGGTCAAGACGCGCAAAGTGGCCATTGAGGGACACACGGATGAACGCGGTGGACGGGAATACAACCTTGCCCTGGGGCAAAAGCGGGCCGAGGCTGTGCGTAGTGCATTGGGCCTTCTGGGTGTCGTTGATAGCCAGGTAGAAGCGGTTAGTTTTGGCAAGGAAAAGCCTGCTGTGCCAGGTTCTGACGAAGCTTCCATGTCCAAGAACCGCCGCGCTGAAATCACTTACCGCTGATCA
>JADGRK010000220.1 GCA_017880985.1 Rhodoferax sp.
ATGAGCGCGGCCGCAAGGGGTTTGTCGCGCTTAACACCTCCCCGCAGGCCGCCAAAGCCGATCTCTGGCAGCGCGCCGTCGACCGCGCCGCGCACAGCGGGGTCGATGCCGTTATCTTGGCCGACCCTGGCATGATGGCCTACGCCGTCAAACACCAGCCGCAACTGCGCCTGCATTTGTCGGTGCAAGGCTCCGCCACCAACTACGAGGCGCTTGAGTTCTATTACCAGCACTTTGGTATTGCCCGCGCGGTGCTGCCGCGCGTGCTGTCGCTGACCCAGGTCGAGCAGGTGCTGGAAAAAACTCCGGTCGAAATTGAAGTGTTTGGCTTTGGCAGCCTGTGCGTGATGGTCGAGGGGCGCTGCGCCCTCTCAAGCTACGTGACTGGCGAAGCGCCCAACACCAATGGTGTCTGCTCGCCACCCAAAGCAGTGCGCTGGGTGGAAACGCCGCAGGGACGTGAGTCGCGCCTGAACGGGGTGCTGATCGACCGCTATGCGCCGGGTGAAAACGCGGGCTATCCGACGCTGTGCAAGGGTCGCTTTGATGTCGGCGAGGAAAAAAATTACTACGCCATTGAGGAGCCGACCAGCCTCAACACGCTGTCCCTGTTGCCGGAGTTGATGCGCATCGGCGTGCGGGCCATCAAGATCGAGGGCCGTCAGCGCAGTCCGGCCTACGTGGCGCAAGTCACCAAAGTGTGGCGCGAGGCGATTGACAGTTGCCGCGCCAACCCGCGGCTGTACGCCGCCAAACCGGCCTGGATGAGCAGCCTGGACAAAGTCGCCGAAGGCCAGCAACACACGCTGGGCGCGTACCACCGGCCATGGAAATAATGAAAACCCATCCGCGCTTAATTCGTCATCGCGAGGCCGCCGGCCGCGGCGATCCACAGTGGCGATACCCCGGAGTCATGGATTGCCACGCTACGCTCGCAATGACGAACGAAAAAAGAGGTGGTTTGTGAAGCTTTCCCTGGGCCCGCTTTTGTACTACTGGCCGCGCGCCGAGGTGCTGGCTTTCTACGCGGCCGTGGCGCAGTCGCCGGTGGACACCGTCTATCTGGGCGAAGCGGTGTGTTCGCGCCGCCACGAGGTGCGGCTCAATGACTGGCTGGACATTGCCGGCGCGCTGCGCGATGCGGGCAAAGAGGCGATTCTGAGCACCCAGGTGCTGATCGAGTCCGGCGCCGATGTGACGGTGTTGCACAAGATCACCGCCAACGGGCAATTTATGGTCGAAGCCAATGACATGGGCGCCGTGCATTGCCTGGAGGGCAAAGTGCCGTTCGTTGCCGGGCCGCACCTGAACATCTACAACGTGCCGACGCTGCAATGGATGGCGGCTCTGGGCATCCAGCGCTGGGTGATGCCGCTGGAGATGGGTCGCGATGATCTGGCGCTGCTGCTGGCTGGCTGCCCCGAAGGGGTGCAGACCGAGGTGTTTGCCTATGGCCGCATGCCGCTGGCCTTTTCCGCCCGTTGCTTCACCGCGCGGCACTGCAATTTGCCCAAGGACGACTGCCAGTTCAAATGCATTGAGCATCCGGATGGTTTGCTGATGCGCACCCGTGAGAGCGAAGAGTTTCTGGTGCTCAATGGCATCCAGACCCAATCGGCCCGCGTCCACAACCTGCTGCCCGAGTTGCCCGCCATGCGTGACATGGGCGTGGATGTGGTGCGTATCAGCCCGCAGTCACAGCACACCGTGCGTATCATTGAGCTGTTTCAGGATGTGATTCAGGGGCGCACTGCGGCGGCTGTTGCCAACGCCGAACTCTTGGGCCTGATGCCCGAAAAACCGTGCAACGGTTACTGGTACGGCCAACCCGGGCTGGAGCAAATGGCGCCCGGTGCTGTGCCCCTGCCTGCTTAAAGGAGCTTCAAATGGGCGAAAAAACATGGACGATTCCGGCCCCGGTCGGGCAACTGCTGGGGCGGCTGCCGGCTTTTCCGGGCTCTTTGATGTTTGTGACCGGCCTGAACCTGGCGCTGGCCAAGAAACTGAACCCCGATGTGACGCAGATGCTGGTCGGCAAAAAGCTGCGCCTGTGCGTGACGGATGCGCACTGGGCCTTTGATTTCGAGTGGAAAAACGACCGTTTTGTGGCCTGCCAGAGCCATGGTTCAGCCGACCTCACCATCAGCGCCGGCGCCCATGATTTCGTCAAACTGGCGCGCCGCCAGGAAGACCCCGACACCTTGTTTTTCAACCGTCGCCTGGCGATGGAAGGCGACACCGAGCTGGGCCTGCTGGTGAAGAACACCATTGATGCCATCGAGCTGCCGGTGCTAGATCTGGAGCCGTTCAAGCCCGCACAAGTGCTGGCCCGGCTACGCGCCAAACTGGTAACTCATTGATGGATCACCACCGGCTGTCATACCGGACCAGCAAGTCGTCATCCCGGACTTGATCCGGGATCCATGGATTTCCGTCGATGCCTCAATCCGCCCATCCGAAACGCATCATCGTCGCCATCTCCGGTGCCAGCGGTGCGGTCTATGGTGTGCGCTTGCTGCAAGTACTGCGTGAATTGGGCCAGGTGCAAACCCACTTGACGGTGTCCGATGCCGGTTGGCTTAATGTGCAGCAAGAGTTGGACCTGTCGCGCGCTGATGTCGAAGCATTGGCCGACGCGGCGTACCCGGCGCAAGATGTGGGCGCGTCAATCGCCAGCGGATCCTTTCTATGCGACGCCATGGTCATCGCCCCCTGCTCCATGCGCACGCTGGCAGCGGTGGCGCTTGGCCTGTCAGATAACCTGATCACGCGTGCCGCTGACGTGATGCTCAAAGAGCGCCGACGCCTGATCCTGATGGTGCGCGAAACCCCCCTTAACCTGGCGCATCTGCGCAACATGACCAGTGTGACCGAAATGGGCGGCATCATTTTTCCGCCGGTGCCGGGCTTTTATCATCGTCCGCAAACCATTGTCGAGATGGTTGACCACACCCTGAGCCGGGTGGTGGATTTGTTGGGCCTGCCGCAAACCAATGCCGCACGCTGGGGTGGACTCGGTGCGAATGGCTGACATACGGAGCCAGGAAGTTGTCATCCCGGACTCGATCCGGGATCCATGCATTGCAGTACTTTGAATAAACCACCATGGCCTACCGCGATCTCCGGGACTTCATCACTCAGCTAGAGCAACTGGGCGAGCTCAAGCGCGTCCAGGCCGAGGTTTCGCCCTATCTGGAAATGACCGCCCTGTGCGACCGCAGCCTGCGCGCCGGTGGCCCGGCGCTGCTGTTCGAGAATCCCACCGGTCACAGCATCCCGGTGCTGGGCAACCTGTTTGGCACGACACGCCGGGTGGCTCTGGGCATGGGTGTGGCCGATGTGAGCGAACTGCGTCAGTTTGGCCATCTGCTGGCCAGCCTCAAGGAGCCCGAAGCGCCCAAAGGTTTGAAGGAACTCATGGGTATGGGCAGCCTGGTCAAAACCTTGTGGAACATGGCGCCCAAAGAACTGCGCAGCGCACCCTGCCAGGAGGTGGTGTGGGAAGGCCAGGATGTGGACCTGGCCCGTCTGCCGATTCAGCATTGCTGGCCCGGTGATGTGGCGCCACTCATCACCTGGGGTCTGGTGATTACCAAAGGTCCGCACAAAGAGCGGCAGAACCTGGGCATTTATCGCCAGCAGGTGTTGGCGCGCAACAAGGTCATCATGCGCTGGCTGCCGCAGCGCGGCGGCGCACTCGATTTTCGGGAGCACTGCGCGGCCAACCCCGGCCAGCCCTACCCGGTGTGCGTGGCATTGGGCGCCGACCCGGCCACCATTCTGGGAGCGGTCACGCCGGTGCCCGACAGCCTGTCGGAATACCAGTTTGCCGGCCTGCTGCGTGGCAGCCGGACCGAACTGGTCAAGGCTCTGGGCAGCGAGTTGCGGGTACCGGCATCGGCTGAAATCGTGCTGGAAGGGCACATTAATCCGGATGCCTCGCACACCAGTGGCTTCGAGCACGCGCTGGAAGGCCCGTTTGGCGACCACACCGGCTATTACAACGAGCAGGACTGGTTTCCGGTCTTCACCATCGACCGCATCACGCAACGCCGCGAACCGATTTACCACTCGACCTACACCGGCAAGCCGCCGGATGAGCCCGCCATGCTGGCGCTGGCGTTGAACGAGTTGTTTGTGCCGCTGCTACAGCGCCAGTATCCCGAGATCACCGACTTTTACCTGCCGCCCGAAGGCTGCAGCTACCGGCTGGCGGTGGTGCAGATCAAGAAGTCTTACCCCGGCCACGCCCGGCGCGTGATGTTTGGCATCTGGAGTTTTCTGCGCCAGTTCATGTACACCAAGTTCATCGTGGTGGTCGATGACGACATCAACATCCGCGACTGGAAGGATGTGATCTGGGCCATCACCACGCGGGTGGATCCGACACGCGACACCCTGCTGGCCGACAGCACCCACTGGCGCACCGGCAGGCGCGGCAAAACGTGATCGGTCAGGTGCGCCGCTGTCTCCACCATGCGCCGGGTGTTGCACAACGGGCCAACACTAACTCCTGAATTGATAGCTGCTTGCGCAGACTCCACGGCGTCTAGAGCCCGATTTGGCTTATAAACCCAGCGTCTGCCAAAGCGGCTCCACCCTGGCCGTCACCTCGGCACTCATCGTGAGCGGCTTGCCCCATTCGCGGCTGGTCTCGCCGGGCCACTTGTTGGTGGCGTCCAACCCCATCTTGCTGCCCAGGCCGCTTACCGGCGAGGCAAAGTCAAGGTAGTCGATCGGCGTGCTGTCAGGCACCAGGGTGTCGCGTGTCGGATCCACCCGTGTCGTGATGGCCCAGATCACATCCTTCCAGTCGCGGATGTTGATGTCGTCATCGACCACCACAATAAATTTGGTGTACATGAACTGGCGCAGAAAACTCCAGATGCCAAACATCA